>JBBQQV010000462.1:0-2653 GCA_038215505.1 Lysobacterales bacterium | reverse complement strand
ATTGGGATTGCGGTACTCGTCGCCGCGAGCTTCGCGAGCCAGCAGCAAAGCCGCCAACTCAGAGGTGAGTCGCTCGGGGTTGGGCAACAGCGCCTCTGCAAACGGCACTGCGAAGGCGGGATAGATGGTTGGGTCCACGCGTGGGTCAACGAGAGAAATGGCGCGTCAGTATCTCCGAAAGTTGCGCTCGCGCAGCCACAAGGTGGCCAACCACTTTTCGCCAGTGATAACCGGCATGCCGGCGTGTTGGCTGTCGGGATCCGGCCGGCCATCCGGGTGCAGGTTCTCAAACACCACCGCATTGCCGGCAACTGGCTCGACATCTATTCCAGGCACCAGAAACCGCGTCTGCCCACCCGCCGCGACAGAATTCAGATAGACACATACCGTGGTGCGGCGCTGCCCGGCTCCGGGTTGGCGGGCGGCCAGTGCGGCTGGCGGCAGGTAATCTCGATGCGGCAGGTAGTGCTGAGTGGGCGCATAGCTCAGCACCACCAGCGGCTCACCCTGCCGCAATGCACATCCACCCGCTTCAGCGATTCGTGCCTGCAACAGGCGCAGATAGAAGTCTTCCATCGTCACATCGAACGCGGCGTCACTGCTGGTGCGGATGGCGTACTCGCCTGCCGCCTGCTGGTCGGGGTCGAAGGCGCGTGAGCGTCGCAAATACGGCCGCGCCATCGCGATCAGAAAACGACATTCCTCCGGCGTCAGCAATCCCTCGATCAATCGCACCGATGGATTGGCGCTGAGCACCCGCGCAGTCGGGGCCCGCAGCGCACTTCCTATATCAAGTTGACTGACATCGTCTTCGCTGCCCGCCGGCCAGCCCAGCCGTCTTGCCGGCACCACAGGCAATGGCGAGTGGCCCGCCGCCAGCAATTGTCGGAGCATGTGTTCGGCTCGCGCGGGGTCAGCGGCGACACCGTCGGCTAGCCGCCAACGCTCCGCAAGCAACAAGGCCGACGTTGCATCTCCGGCGTTGGCAGCCTCGCTCATTAACATGCAGGCGGTCACTTGATCGCCGCGCCGCGCGCCGCGCCCCGCCAACAGGGCCAGTCCGCGCAAGGCGGGTATGAATCCGCGTTGCGCTGCATGCCGCAAACGTCGGAGGATTCGATCAGGATCACGCTGCCGATCCGGCCTGCCGAGTTCAACCATTGCCAGCAAGTAACTGGCTTGCGGATCTCCAGCACGCTCGCAGGCTTGCAGTAGTTCCTGCGCTTCTTGGACATCAGCAGTCGCATCCCGCAGGAAGAGCAGAATCCGTGCCACCTCGAGCATGGCCGGCATATAGCTTCGCTTTGCCGCAACCCGCAGTCGTTCCAGCGCTTCTTCGATCTCATTTTTTGCGATCAAAACAAGGCCAGAGCGAGTGAGCGCCTCTGATGATTGCTCGCTCAGTGCTGCCAGCAATAACCCGTCGGTGAGCGACGACTCTGGTTCAGCTTCATCCAAATTGTGCGACTTCATTAACGGTACTTTAATAATGTTGTGATTAGAGCTAGGATTTGCGCGGCTCGGCTTTCCTGCTGGGCGCGGTCCGCGCGACGCGCGCACCAAAAAGCTGCAACCTTTGACGAACTGGAGACTTCATGCAGATGGCTACTCAATCCAAACTCAGCCGCGCAGTGCGCTATGCACTCTACGCGGGCGCGGCAACGATGATCAGCGGCGGCCTAGCATCCGCACAAGAGACAACACAAACCCTTGACCGTATTGAAGTTACCGGCTCGCGAATCAAGCGCGCCGACGCCGAAACTTCGCAGCCGGTGTTCACCCTGAGCCGCGAAGAGATCAAGGCGCAAGGCCTGACCTCGGTTGGCGACGTCATTCAAAACCTGACGGCGAACGGTTCGACGCTGAACACCACACAGAACAACGGTGGCAACGGTGAAACCCGCGTCAGCCTGCGCAACTTGGGCTCAAACCGCACCTTGGTGTTGGTGAATGGTCGTCGTTGGGTGCCTGGCACCGGCTTGGGCGGCGCGACCGACCTGAACACGATTCCGACCGCCGCGGTTGAGCGCATCGAAGTACTGAAAGACGGCGCCTCGGTCATTTACGGATCAGACGCCATCGCTGGTGTCGTCAACGTCATCCTGCGCCAAGACTTTGAAGGTGCCGAAGCCAACGCCTATTACGGCGAGTTCGACGAAGGCGACGGTACCCGTTACTCCGCCGACGTCACCATCGGCGCCCGCGGTGATCGCTGGGCGGCAATGATGGGTGCGGGTCAAGTCACCGAAGATCCGGTGTTTGCCGGTGATCGCGATATTTCCGCGATTCCGGTGTTCGGCACCACGCCTTTTTTCGGTGCCAGCTCGACGACCCCGAATGGCCAGTTCGGCTTTGGTGCCAACGGTGGCTTGGGCCCCACAGGCACGCCGGGCCGCATCACCAATGATGGTCCCGGCACACCGTTCCGTCCGTTCGCCGCGACCGACAACTACAACTTTGCGCCGGACAACTATCTGATCACGCCACAAGAGCGTATCTCGCTGTTCTCGCGTGCCCACATCGACATCACCGATACCGTTCGCTTCGTCATGAGCGGCGTTTATAACGAGCGCGCTTCTTCGCAGCTGCTGGCGGCCACCCCGCTGGTCGGCGGCATTCCGGGTGGCGGCTTGTCCAACGGCCTGCGCATCAG
>JBBQQV010000461.1:0-2654 GCA_038215505.1 Lysobacterales bacterium | reverse complement strand
ATTCAAGCGCAACGAAATTCGTGTGCCCGACAGCGAAGAGGCTGTCGTCGGTGCCGAATCGCAGCGTCGCGACAGTCTGAGCCTGTGGCAGCGCGGCAGTGCCGAGGACGTGGCAGAACTGCACTGGCGTCTTGGTGCGCCAATGGCGGCGCTGATTCTGGCCATGCTGGCATTACCGCTGGCGCGCACGCCGCCGCGAGCCGCGCGTTATGGTCTGCTGCTGCTCGGTTTGCTGGCATATGTGGTGTATCAAAACCTGATGGTGCTCGGCCGTGCCTGGTTGGGTGAAGGCAGCATGCCACTGGTGTTTGGATTGTGGTGGCTGCACGGGCCGGTGTTTCTGCTCACCTGCTGGTTGCTGTGGCGCGATGGTCAACTCGGGCGCGGACGCCGATGAGCCTCGTTGCTGTGAACCGGGCGTGGTCGAATCAAGTCTGGTTGCGGCGCAGCGATTGGCTGGTGGCAAAGACTGTTTTGGCGGCGATTGCCTTGGCGGGCGCGGTGCTGTTGGGCATTGATCTGATTGTCGCTTTCGCGGGCGAGTTGGGTGAAATCGGCGAAGGCGACTATGGCGCGGGCACGGCGCTGCTCTATCTCGTTTACACCTTGCCACGCCGCGCCTACGACCTGTTTCCGACCTCGGCACTGATTGGCTGCCTGCTTGGCTTGGGAGCACTTTCGGCGACCTCCGAACTGACCGCGTTGCGCGCTGCGGGTTTGTCGAAACTGCGGATCGGTGCCGCCGCCGCAATGGCGGTCGCTGCGCTGCTGTTGGCGATGTTGCTGATCGGAGAATCCATTGGCCCTTCCGGCGAGCTGCGTGCGCAATCTTTGCGGGTAGTGGCGAAATCGAAAGACCTCGGCGTGATCAGCGAGTCAGGTCTGTGGGCGCGTGAGGGCGATTCATTTTTGAACGCCCGTTCGGGGCGCATTCGCGGCCGGGACAGCCAAGCCTTTGTTGAGCTTGATCGGGTGAAGTTGTACGAATTCGACAGCGAGGGCCGCTTGAAGTCTCTCGCGATGGCGGCGCGTGCGGAGCATCGCGAGCAACGCTGGCGCTTGTTCGAAGTCCATCGCAGCCGCTTTTTCGAGCGTCACGTCGAGACCGAGACGGTGGCTGAAGAAATCTGGGATTCGCAGCTCAGTCCAGAAGTGCTGAGCCTTTCCATCCGGCGGCCGCGCAACATGTCGATTCGCGACCTGCAAAGCAATCTCGACTATTTGCAGCGAAATGGTTTGGATACTTCCGAATTTGCCAACGCTTTTTGGGCACGCTGGTTTTATCCATTGAACGTATTGGCCCTGTGCTTCGTCGCAATTCCGTTTGCGTTCGGCAGTTTGCGTTCCGGCGGGTTTGGCAAACGCTTGTTCCTTGGCATCGTGCTGGCGCTCGGTTTTTTCGTCCTGCAGCGATTGCTGGTGAATCTGGCCGAGGTCTATCGCATCGACCTGCGCTTGGCCAACGCGGGACCAGCTCTCGTGATGATGCTGGGGACATGGCTGTGGATGCGACGGCCGTTGCAGGCGGGATCGTAAGTGCTGCGCGTCGGGAGCTCAGCGATCAAAACGCAGCACCTGTGTGTTTGCGCCAATGTCATGCAAGCAGCGGCGGCGTCGGTCAAGCAAAGCCCACAGCAAGCCGATCCCTGATGCCAGCGATAGTGTCGCCAAGGCGTAGCGACCCCAAAGCCGGCGGGCTGTCAGTGGCTGGCCGTCGCAGCGATACAAACGCAGTCGCCACGGGCGCATGCCCAGTGTCTGCCCGCCGCGTTGCCACGACATCACCAGATAGCCGCCACTGATCGTCCACAACGCCAGCACTTGCAGCCAGAACAGCAGCGACCATGGCGCAATCGGCACACCTGCGTGCAGCAGCAGCGCAAGCGCACTCACCAATAGCCAGAGCGCTGCCAACGGCAAACTGTCGTAGATCATCGCCAGCAGACGCCAACCGAGATGCGCGGGACGGGCCGAAGCGGGTGGAGGTGCTGCTTGCATTGGAGCAGGTGTCATTGGTGCCGATATGATTGGTGCCGATATGATTGGAAAAGCATAGCGGCTGACGGCAGAAACTGCCTTGGGGGGCGAACCGCCTGTGCGGTCAGCCCGTCCATGGCGATCAATTCGCCGACACAGCAATCGTCGAGTGAGGTCGTGCAGTCAGCGCGTTAGACTCGACCCGCACTCACTTCCTGCTTGGCGAATTTCGAATGGCGGCGTTGCGTCCGTGTGTATCGCTCCCATCGCGCTGTCGGCTTGCTACTGATGGCGACTAGCGCTGAGACATCCACTCGCTTGCGCTTGCAAGCCCGCCGACAAGCGCCGCTGGCCGATTCTGAGCAGCGCCTCATCGAGACCTTCATCGAGCGCAGCTGGGCCGAGCTTGGGCTGGCAAGACACACCATGAGCGGCTATCGAACCGATCTGGCTGGCTTTGCACGATGGCTGGAAGCGCGCACCAGCAGCTTGTTTTGCGCGCAGCGCAGCGATGTATTCGACTACTTCGCCAAACGTACCGCTGATGGCTATTCCGCGCGCAGCAATGCGCGATTGCTGTCGTGCTTGCGCGCCTTCTACACGCAGCAGGTGCGCATCGGCTGCGTCAGTGAGGACCCCAGCGCGACCTTGGCCGCTCCCAAGCTGGGTCGGCGTTT
>JBBQQV010000460.1:0-2655 GCA_038215505.1 Lysobacterales bacterium | reverse complement strand
TGCGCCGTCACGCGGTAAAGATCCGGCCCATCGATGTGCAGGTCAGTGATGTTGCTTGCACGCTTGAGCCACTCGCTGATCCAAAGCAACAGCCGGCCATCCGTCTTGGCTTGCAACAGTTGCGTGGTCTGAGTGATAGCGTCGCCGAGCGCATCGTCAACGCGCGCCGTGAGCATGCCTTCGTCGATGTGGCCGACCTCTGCGCGCGCGCCGAGCTTGATCGTGGCACCCAGGACAAACTGGCCGAGGCTGGTGCCTTGCGTGGCTTGGCCGGTCACCGCCATCGCGCGCGCTGGACGGTCAGCGGGGTCGAGGCGCAGCTGCCCTTGTTTGGTCGCGAATCGGCCATTGAAGAGCGCATCAGCATTGCCCCGCCCACGGCTGCTGAGGACACCCGCGCCGATTACGCCAGCACCGGACTCACCCTGGGCCGGCATCCGCTGTCGTTGATCCGCGCCCAACTCAAGGCGCGCCGCTGCCGCCGCTCCAGCGAACTCGCCACGCTCGCCCACGGCACATCGACCCGCACCGCTGGCCTAGTCACCATGCGCCAGCGCCCTGCCACCGCCAGCGGCGTCACCTTCGTCACCTTGGAGGACGAGGACGGCATGACCAACGTGGTCGTCTGGCGTGACCTCGGTCTGCGGCAACGGCGGGTACTGGTGGAGTCGAGCTTGCTCGCCGTACATGGCCGCATCGAAACCGCCGACGGCGTCCGCCACCTGATCGCGCAGCGCTTGGAGGATTACAGCGAGTTGTTGGATGGAGTGGATACGCGCAGTCGGGATTTTCGGTGAGCCCAGTAGGGCGCAATAACCGCAGGGCATTGCGCCGTTTTTGGTGCGAAGAACGGCCCGCCATCCGGGACCCATGCGCGGCGAGGGTTCGGCACGCGGTCAGTCTCGTCGCACACTTCATTTGGCGCAGTGCCCGTTGGTTATTGCGCCCTAGGGTCCTGGCCGCGCAAATGGAGGGCCGCGCGGCTGCGCTTGGCGGTGAGGATCAAGATCAAGAGCGGCGCCGCAGGAGCAGCGCCCTCCAAGAGCTTTCCGAGCAGGCTTGAGCCCTCCAGCCAGCCTCCTCCCACACCGCACAGCACCGCACAGCACCGCAGCGCGCGTGGCGCAGTTTTTGGAGGGCCGCGCTCCCGCGCGGCTGCGCTTGGCGATGAGGATCAAGATCAAGAGCGGCGCCGCAGGAGCAGCGCCCGCTCCGTTCAAGGCAGGCTTTTCTTGGCCACTGGGCCGCCTGTGTCATTCCTGCGCGATCCATGCTTTGCTTGAACCAAGGCGTCTTGGTTCAAGGCGGCCGGGTTCAAGGCGGCCGGGTTCAAGGCGGCTGGGTTCAAGGCGGCTGGGTTCAAGGCAGCCGCGCTCAAGGAGATTACGGTGACCAGCAACAGCCGCGAGCGACCGTTCGGATTCTGGACCGCGACCGCGCTGATTGTGGGCGGCATGATTGGTTCGGGCATTTTTCTGTTGCCGGTGGCACTCGCACCGTATGGCTGGACCGGCGTGCTGGCGTGGATCATCAGCATCTCGGGTGCGCTGTGCATCGGCTTTGCGGTCGCCCGGTTGACCCAGGCAATGCCACAGGAGACCGGCGTCGTCGCCAGCACCGGCGTCGTGCTCGGACCCATGGTCGGAGTGCTGGTGGGCTGGAGTTATTGGGTATCGATCTGGGCGGCGGTGGCCGCTATTGCCGTGGCTGCGACCAGTTACCTCAGCGTGTTTGTGCCTGAGCTCAGTGCCACGCCGTTGCGGGGTGCGCTCACCTCGGTGGCGATTCTGTGGGCGCTGACGGGTCTCAACCTCGCGGGTGCTGTGGTTGTTGGCAGGTTTCAAGTGCTGACCACGGTGTTGAAGCTGCTGCCATTGCTTGCTGTGGCGCTGATACTTGCCGTGATCGTGCCATCCGGAGCAGCACCGCTGCCGCCATTGCCCAACCTCGACGTTGGTCTAAGCGGACTGTTTGCAGCCGTCACATTGACCCTGTTTCCCCTGCTTGGATTCGAGTGCGCAGGTATCGCGGCCGGACGTGTCCGCGATCCCGCACGCACGGTCATGCGCGCAACCATGGTCGGCACGCTGCTGACCGGGCTGATCTACATCATTGTCTGCTCCGGTATCGCGCTGACCACGCCGGTGGAAACGCTGGTGGCGTCCAACGCTCCCTTTGAACTGTTCGTACAGACGTGGGCTGGCGCAAATGCTGGCCTCGCCGTCGCCGCGTTCGCCGCCATCGCCGCCATCGGTGCACTCAATGGCTGGGTTCTACTTCAAGGCGAGGTGCCGCTCAGCATGGCGCGGGCAGGCCTATTGCCCGCCTGGTTCCGTCGCACCGGCGCTCGCGACGTGCCGATCGGCGTGCTCGTGCTGGCATCGGTTCTGGCCAGCGTGCTGGTGTTGTCCAATTCCAGCGCCACCCTCGGCGGTGTGTTCACCTTCCTGGTATTGGTCACCACGTCCTCTTCGCTCTGGCTCTACGCAGCCGTCTGCGTTGCCGCCTTGCGTCGCCGCGTCGCGTTGCCTGCTGCTTTGGCGGGATTGATTTACTCGTTCGTGGCCATGTGGGGCGCAGGCGTCGACGCCAGCGGCTTGAGTTTTTTGCTGATGCTGACGGCATTGCCGCTGTATTGGCTGCGCGGGATGGGTG
>JBBQQV010000459.1:0-2667 GCA_038215505.1 Lysobacterales bacterium | reverse complement strand
GATCGCGCCATGCTCGAGCTGATGTACGGCGCGGGCTTGCGGGTGAGCGAACTGGTTGGCCTGGATAGTTTGAGTTTGAATCTGCGCCAAGGCGTCCTGCGCATTCGCGGCAAGGGCGGCAAGGAGCGGCTGGTCCCGTTGGGTGAAGAAGCCAGCCACTGGATCGAAAAGTACTTGGCCGAAGCGCGTCCACAACTCGCCGGCAAACTATCGCCACCCGGATTGTTCCTTGATCGTCGCGGGCAACTGCTGACCCGGCAACAGGTCTGGTATGCGATCAAACGCTTCGCAGTGCACGCTGGATTGGACAGCGCAAGCGTTAGCCCACACACGCTGCGGCATGCCTTCGCCACCCATTTACTGAATCACGGCGCAGATTTGCGCGCCTTGCAGATGATGCTTGGTCACAGCAGTTTGTCGACCACGCAGATTTATACGTTTGTGGCGCGCGAGGGTTTGAAACGCTTGCACGCAGCACATCACCCGTGGGGGTGAGGACCAGCCCTCAGGCTGGTCCGAACGCCCGGCCAAGGATGGCCGGGCCGGCGCCAAGCCCCATGGACGGCTGCTTGCCGAGATGTTTGTGCTTTTCGCTTTTCGCTTTTCGCTTTTCGCTTTTCAGGCTGCCCTCACCAGAGATTACTTCGACGCGCGGTTTCGTCCGCTCCGGGGCTCCGCCCCGGCCTTCGCTTCGCTCGGTCAGCGGTGGCCGAGTCACTTTTCTTTGCTTCGCCAGCAGACGCGTGGGAGCACGTCGGAACGCCGAAGGCAGCCCGCAGGGCGGAGGGCAGAATGCCCACGGTAGAGAAAAGTAACCAAAAGCAAGGCGACCTCGGTGTGGCGCTCGCGATAGAGCCGCGAGTCCGCGTCGCTCGGGAGCGGATTTCGACCGAGCGAAGCGAAGGCGCGGACGCAGCCGCGATGGCACGTCCTGTGCCTTCGAAAACGCACGCGCATCCTTGCGCGCTCACCGTTCCGGGCCTGACCTCCCAACCGCCGCCGCCACAAAGGGGACCATTAGGCAAATGTGGCGGCAAAAGCCGAAAAGGAGAGCCAAAGCCAAAAGCCACAGGAAGCGACATCATCTGCGATTGGTAGAGCAACTGATCGGCAGAAGCCGCCAGTTCATTGCTGGGATGCAAGATCCTTCGCTGCTGCCGCCGCTCCCACATCCACCTTCAATCGCTTCAGGCAACCACGCCTCAGGCAGCCACCGCCAGACCCTGTGCTGTCTCTACCTGCAGCCAATCAATCGGCGCTTGCCCAAACCACGCCAACTCGCGTCCCAGCGCAGCGACGCTTCCTATCAGCAGCATGGCTGGGGCTTTGACGCTTTCGCTGAGGATGCGGCGTGGCAATTGATCCAGCGAACACAGGATCACCCGTTGCTGGGCTCGCGAGCCGTTCTCGATGATCGCCACCGGCGTCGTTGGGGCCGCGCCAGCGGCAAGCAGGCGCGTGACCAGGGTTGGGGCGACGGTCACACCCATATACACCGCCAGCGTTTGCCCCGGCGCTGCTAGGGCACGCCAGTTGAGCGTGTCCAATGCTTGCGCGCTATGCGCCGTCAGCAACTGCAGCGACTGCGCATGCTGACGATGGGTCAGCGGTATGCCTGCGTAGGCGGCGCAGGCAGCAGCGGCGGTGACGCCGGGCACGACACGGTAGCGAATTGCATGCGCGCGTAGAAATTCAAGCTCTTCGCCGCCGCGTGCAAACGTCAGTGGATCGCCGCCCTTCAAGCGGACCACACGTTGGCCGGCGCGAGCGGCCTGCAGCAGGTGTTGGTGGATATCTGCTTGCGCCACCGAATGCGCGCCAGCGCGCTTGCCCACGGCAATCTTCTCGGCGTCGCGACGAATCAGTTCAAGTACTTCGCGACTGACCAAGGCGTCGTAGAACACTACGTCGGCGTCCTGGATGGCGCGCAGCGCGTGCAAGGTCAGCAGGCCCGGATCGCCGGGGCCGGCACCAACCAGCACCACTTCACCCTTTGATTCGAGCGCGTCTGTTTGCGATGCGTTTGCCTGTTCTGTCAGCAGTTCCGCCATTGATCGTTCCGCGCGCAGCGGATGACCTGCGCGCAAATCGGCGGCAGGTGCGCCGTCGATCACCCGTTCCCAAAACAAGCGACGCTGAGGAATGGTTGAAAAGCGCGCGCGCACCCGCTCGCGCCAGTTGGCGCACAGTGTGGCGAGCGCACCGAGGGATGGTTCCAGCAGCACTTCGATACGTTCGCGCAGGCGTCGCGCCAATACCGGTGCCGTGCCTTCGGTGCCGATGGCGACCAACACGGGATCACGGTCCACAACGGCAGGCAGGATGGCCGTGCATAGCTGCGGTGCATCGACAACGTTCACAGGAATGTTGCGAGCCTTGGCTTCGGCGGCGACACGTGCGTTGACCGCGACGTCATCGGTGGCGGCAATGACGAAGGCCACGCCTTCCAGATCGCTGCTTGCGAATGCGCGCAAGGCCAGCTCGATCTGCCCGGCGGCGGCGAGATCGAGCAGCGGCGTTTGCGCGCTGATCGTCACTACTTTGAGCGCCGCACCCGCGCGCAGCAGCAGCTCGGACTTGCGCAAGGCGACTGCACCGCCGCCCACCAACAGCACCGGGCGGTCGCGCACATCAAGAAATACCGGGTAATAGCGCATGGTTGCGGCC
>JBBQQV010000458.1:0-2691 GCA_038215505.1 Lysobacterales bacterium | reverse complement strand
GGATCAAGCCTTTGAATGATGCGACACGGCCCTTGATTTGACGGGTCGCACTGACAATGGCGGCGAGTCGCTCAACGGGATCGGCAATATTCGTCGCCAGCGGACACTGCACCATCGATACCTCGTTGCCACCCTCGGCTCCAGCTGCGCGCAGCGACACCGGCATTGCCGCGATCAGCGGCCCCGCTGGCAGCTCACCCGCTTTCAGCAGCTGTGCTCGCAACGCGCCCGCGCACAACGCCATCACAACGTCATTGAGGCTGGCTCCGAAGTGCTTGGCGATCCGCTTGATCTCGGCCAGCGGCAAGCTGGTCGCGGCGAATCGTCGAGTGCTGTCCAGTTGTGCATTGAATGGCGTGCGCGGCGCCAACCAGACACTGTCGCGCAACCTTTCCAAACTACCGGCCTCGCGCGCACCAGCGGCAAGCCGTCGCACACCTTCAGGCACACCGCGCAACATGGCGCTGAACTGCTTGGCGCTGGCACGCAGCGCAGCACGAGCAATCGCGCTGGGCGCAGCCGTCGGCGGCGCTTCGCCCGTCCTCTTGGCTTTTGAAACGGGTCGTTGCAAGGCACGTGGCTCAACGTCCAGCAATGCGCCCATGACTTGCACGCCTGCCTGGCCATCCACCAGCGCGTGATGCGATTTCAGATAAATCGCCAAGCTGCCGTCGGCCAAACCATCAACGATCACGATGTCCCACAGCGGCCGTGAACGATCCAATTCGATAGCGTGCAAACGCGCGATCAAGCCGTGCAGCTGCCGATCACTGCCTGGCTTCGCCAGGGTCTGCACACGAATGTGCGGCGCCGGATCAAAGTCCTCCACCTCACGCCACATGGGGTGACCCAGAGCCAATGGGGCCGCGACCAGCTCCCTACGCAAGATCGCGATATCGGCCAAGCGCGCAAGCAAATGCTCGCGTAGCGCATTGGCGAATCGTAAGCGGCCGCGTGCTGGCGGACACAAACGAATGAGGCTCGCTACGTGCATCGGCGTACCCATCGCTTCGAGGTACACGAACAGGGCATCAAGCCCGGTGAGGGTTCGCAGTCGTTTCGCCACGCGGCTCTCCTGAAGGCCGGCCAAGCTTAGTCGACGGCCGCGAAGGGGTTATTGTGCAGCGCAGCGTGAACAGGCATTCGACTGGTTTCAATGGCAGCGCTGGCGACGGTCGCAGCCGAGCGCATTCCGTGGTATCAAATGCACCTACGCGGATGCCGCGCAACGCAGACAAGGGGACGAACATGGCGCAGAACGGAATCGGTGGGCTCTTCCGCGACTTTGGTCAAAGCCTGGGAGAATTCTTTGGCGGCGGCAAGACAGATCCACAACGTGATATTGGCTTGCAGGTGGCGTTCGCATTGCTCGGCTATCTCGCCAAGCTCGACAGCCTCATCACCAGCCACGAGGCCGAATTCATCAACGGTGCGATGGATGCGCTCACCTTGTCGATGCGCGAACGCGAGTTGGCCTCTGAGGCTTTGCAGCGCGGCCGCAACCGCGAGATAGACCTGCATGAAGAGTTCTCGCGCTTCCGCGAAATCTACAAGCCGCATTCGCCAGAAAGCGAGCGCCTGTACGATGCCCTGATCCGCCTTGCTGCGGCCGACGAACGGTTGCGCCCGAAAGAACGCCAGTTTCTCGAACTGGCGACCGCTGAGCTGGGATACCCGAGCGAAGAACTGGACCGGCGGCTGGCAGCGGCGCTGCCCAAGTAGTTTTTCGGGACTCGATGCAAAGCAGCGGAGCAGGCTCCGCTCTCCACAGGCAGACTCGCGCTTTCAGAAGTGCCCTTCAGCATTCTTGGCGCCTAGCATGCTCGGCTGGCTTTCGGCTGGCTTTCGGCTGGCTGAGTCCTCTTTGACGTAATCGAATTGGCGAAAAGTATGCGAAAGCGTCCATTTCCATTCATCGGAATTCGCCAAATTCCAGCCAAAAAAAAAGGCCCCCGAAGGAGCCTTCAATCAAGCCCTGAACTTGATTAGGATAAAACTAGAAGGCGAGCGACCATTGCGCTTCAACTTCGACCTGCGAACCGCCGTCGAAGTCACGCTGTAGGAAGGGTGCCGAAGCCAAGAAATAGGCCGCCGGTGCATAGCTGGCGGAAAGCTCGAACTGACCGGCCTGGCCAACCGCTCGACGGTAACCAAAGCCAAGGTTGAGATCCGAATACTGGTCAGACAAGGCGCGCGACAGCACTGCGGAAGTGGGACGCGGTTGCTGCTGGGTCGAATAACGCAGTGACCAGCGACCACCGAAATCGTCAAGCAATGCCGCTTCGGCGGAGTAGACGGTGAGGTCTTCCCACGCAAATTCCGGCGAACTGCCGTCGCCCAACAAAGCGAGAAAGCGCGTCGGCAAGGAAGCGGCCGTAAAGGTCTCAACCTCACTGTACATCACACGCTGCACATCGGCGCCCAACGCAAAGCGGTCGCTGACCGCCCACTCGATGCCAGTGCGCGCGAAGCCCGGCAGATCAAAATCACCGGCTTCAGAGTAGATGCCCCGATAGGACTTGAAGGCGTCCAGATCCAAGCGCGACTGCAGCGCCACATTCAATGACAAGCGCTCTGATAGCGCTCGATCCAGAGAGAGCTGCACGCCACCCCCTTCTGACACTTCCTGTACGCCGCTCTGACGCACTCCAGAGAACTGTTCAACCGACTGCCAAGGCGAGGTACCCATGC
>JBBQQV010000457.1:0-2699 GCA_038215505.1 Lysobacterales bacterium | reverse complement strand
GTGGCGGTGCCGGACTGGATGGCCGAAGCCTTGGTTGAGCCCAGTCGGCAAGTGGGCGCGTTTGCGCACGGTTACACCTACTCAGGTCATCCAGTGCCCTGCGCGGTAGCGCTGCGCAATCTGCAGTTGCTTGAAGAGCGCGACCTGGTCGGCCACGCCGCGCGGGTTGGCGTGCATTTTCAAGCGCGACTGGCGGCGCTCGCTGAACTTCCGTTTGTCGGGCATACGCGCGGCATGGGTTTGCTCGGTGGTTTGGAGTTGGTGCAAGACGTTGCCAACAAGCAGTTCTTTGCCGCTGAAGCCAAGGCGGCCGTGCGCGTCGCGGCGCTGGCTGCCCAAGCCGGCTTGCTGGTGCGCGCCTTGCCTGGCGATTGCATCGCCATTTGTCCACCCTTGATCATCACCGCGACCCAGATCGACGAATTGTTTGATCTGCTGGAGGGCGCGCTGGCGGCATTCGCCGCTGAGCAGGTGCGCCGCTAGCGCGACTCAGTCGCCGCCGCCGCAACCACCACAGCCGCTCGAACCGCTCGATCCACCATCACTGCTGCTGTCGGAGTCAGACGATGAACTGCTATTGGTTCCGCTGTCCGATGGCGGCACGCGAGTGCGGTGGTAGTCGGCAAACATCGTATCGGCCAAGACCGCAGTGCCACCCAAAGCCACTGCCATCGCCAGTTGATCGTTCTGCGGCGCACGCACGGCCACGCTGTGGTGGGAATTTGCGAGACGAAGATGCCGATCCCCTGCTCGGCTGCGACCGGGCTTTCTGACGGCAAACACGAGGCCGATTACGGTGATGGCGGCAGTCATCAGTAGCAAAAATACGAACGGCTTCTCGCGCGAAACCGACAGAGTGATTCGTAATACTCCGAAAGCGGCGACACACAGAGGCGCGGCAGCGCTGATCCACGCCAAACGCCGTGCGGCGTCGTCATCCAGCCACAGGCGGCGACGAATCAGCGCTTCCCGCAGCGGCGATTGTGCTCGGGCGATGCGCGGCAACGCCACTTTCAGTCGCGTATCTGCTTTCAGGCAGCGCAGCGCTTCTTGGCTGGGCGGATCCAAGGTTGCGTGCGCGCCGGTGGGCTCAAGTCGGCCGCTCACGCTGTTCCAGTTGGCTGCGTTCTGCGCCAGCAATTGAGTGACCGCCGCATCGGCGACACGCTCTGCGCCGCCGCCCAGATAGGCGAGTTCCCACAAGCTGGGCTCGGGCGTCAACACCGGCGCGGCGATGTCGCGACCACGGGCACGCGTGATCAGGGCAATCACGATGGCCACCACGCACAGGCCGGCAAACAGTTGCAGAAATGGCTCGGCCGGCCAATCCAGCGTATCGCTGGGCAATGCTGCGGCGAGCATGGGCAACAACAAAAGACTGGCACCCGCGCCGAGCGCAAGCTGACGAGCAAAGCCAGGCAGTCGCGGTTTAGCGAGTATCCAATGCCGCCGTTTATCGACACGCTGAAACACGCCGGCGTCGGCAAATCGTGTCACCCGCGACGGCCACCAGCGCGGCGGCGGCGCATCGAAATACTGCTCGTACAAACGCAGCGTCGCGCCGTATTGATCGCGGTAGCGGGCATCCGCCGCTCGCCCGCCTGCGGTTGGCCCGTGGTGCACATCGGTGCGCAACACCTCGCCACAAAACAACTGCCAATAATCGCGGCTGTAGATCAGATGCAGATGCCAGACTTCATCGACATCGACGCTGGGCGTCACTGAATAACCGAGTGCAGCGAGGAAGCAGAACTTGCGATATTCCGCCACCGCAGCGCGGGCTTCATGCAGACTCCAGGCCTGTTCGCGTGCCAGCCGGCGAGTGAAGTCCAACGCGGCATCGGCGTCCTCGAACGCATGCGCTTGTAGCCGTTGCCAGAGTGCCGCTTGATCGGTGTTCCACCCGGCAGCTTGCGACTGACTAGTCATGCTCGTGCTCCTCAGGTTGCATCGATTGAAGTATCGCAATTCACGATGACGGTGGTGATTTGGCTTTGGCGGACGCGAGGACGCATGGGTTCGTGACTCTCGGACTGTGACGCAGTTGGCGATTGGCTGAAAGATCGGTCCGCCGGTCGCGAGTTTTGAGCTTGGCCGAGACCGCTTGAATACTGCAGTCACGTCGTACGGTCATATCGGCGACGCAGACTTGGGTGCATCCCCAACGTTGCCGTGAGCGATCCCCATGCGCACCATTTTTTTGTTCTGCCTTGTGCTGACCACGGCGCTTTCGCCCGCCGTCGGGCAAGAGCGGTTACGCATTCATGGCTCCAATACCGTCGGCGAGAAACTCGCTCCGGAACTGGCCAGTGCGTGGCTGCAAGCCGAAGGCTTTAGCGACATTCGGCGGGTCGAAGTCGCGTTTGAGGAGATCGAGTTGCACGCTCGCCGTGGTGCGTCCACACGCGTCGTCGAGATCCACGCGCACGGGTCCAGCACGGGTTTCAAGGACTTGGCCAGCGGTAGCGCCGATGTCGCAATGTCGTCGCGACCCAGCACGGCGGCTGATGCCGTCGCCGCAGTTGGCAAGCTCGATTCGTCTGAACAGGAAATTGTGCTCGCCTTGGACGGTTTGGCGGTGATCGTGCATCCACGCAACTCGCAGCGGAACTTGAGCAAATCCCAGTTGCAAGCCGTTTTTGCGGGGCGCATCCAAGACTGGTCAGAGCTTGGTCGATCAGAGCGTGGTCGATCAGAGC
>JBBQQV010000456.1:0-2707 GCA_038215505.1 Lysobacterales bacterium | reverse complement strand
GAACATTGAAAAATTTACTCATATCAAAATCTCCATTTTTGAGCGACCGTGTTTTAATTGCTTACATAACTAAAATAGGAGTTCCAAATGGTAATTTGAAACAGCGTGCTGTTTCATCTGGCACGCGGCGGTGCCGCCGCTGCCAAACCCCTTGCTTCTTCCCTCGCGCAGAAAACCGATGGATAGCACCTTCTGGCTGCCGCTGATCTTTACTGCGCTGATGGCAGGGGCGATGCTGATCTACGTGGTGCTGGATGGTTATGATCTGGGCGTTGGCATCCTGATGCATGCGGCTGACGATGATGAGAAAGACCGCATGGTCTCCTCGATCGGACCATTCTGGGACGCCAACGAAACCTGGCTGGTGTTGGGTGTCGGCCTGTTGCTGGTGGCGTTTCCGCTGGCCCACGGGGTCATCCTGGGAGCGCTCTATCTGCCGGTGACGGCCATGCTGATCGGATTGATCCTGCGCGGCGTCGCCTTCGACTTCCGGGTCAAGGCACATGCCGATCACAAGCATCTGTGGAACGGCGCCTTCTTTGGTGGTTCGCTACTGGCATCGTTCGCGCAGGGCTGGATGCTGGGCAGCTACATCATCGGCTTTCGCAGCGACGCTGCCGGCATCGCCTTTGCAGCGTTCATAGGGCTCTGCCTTTGCGCAGGCTATGCCTTGCTGGGCGCCTGCTGGCTGATCATCAAGGCGGACGGCCCCTTGGTTAACAAGGCGATCCGTTGGGCCTATGCCAGTCTGTGGCTGACAGGGATTGGAATCGCCGCCGTCAGTTTAGCGACCCCGCTGGTCAGCCCGCGCATCTTCGAGAAGTGGTTTGCGATGCCTGCGCTGCTGTGGCTATTGCCGATACCGCTGCTCACCGCGCTGCTGTTTGCGGCCAGCGAATCTTCATTGCGCAAATTGGTGCGCGATCCCAACCAACGCCCTTGGCGCCCGTTCGCGGCTGTCGTCGGCATCTTCATGCTTGCCTTTGCCGGCCTCGCCTACAGTCTGTTTCCGTACCTGGTCATCGACCGTATAACCCTGTGGGACGCGGCCGCCGCACCCGAGTCCTTGGCCATCATGCTGGTCGGTGCCACCATCACGCTGCCCGCCATCCTCGGCTACACGATCTTTACTTATCGGGTGTTTTGGGGGCGGAGTCAGGCGCTGAGTTACGACTGAGTGACTAAGGTTGTGCAGCCATTGATGGGATGGTGTGGACCCGACCCTGCCCGACAGAGCATTCGAACTTCAGCAAAACGTCTTCCCCGAGCGGCGACAGGCTGCTAGCGCAAGAAGTACATCACCAATCCCGCACCCACCGCCGAAGCGGCCAGTGCAGCAACAACGATGCCCGTGATATTGGGACGTTTGTTGTTCATGACGGGCAGCTTCAAGGTCGCCTTCTGCGCCCCCGGAATTTCCATGCCCGGTGCCACCAGCAGGAATCGAATAGTGTCCAGGCGCAGTTCGTCGCCGGGCCGCAGAATCCCCTGCTTGACTTGCTGACCGTTGATGAAGGTGCCGTTGGAGGAGCCAAGATCCTCAACCGACAAGCCATCCGAGATCGGCTTGATCTGCGCATGCTTGCGTGAAATCTCGTCGCTGGCAATGCTGATTTCGCATTCCGGCGCGCGGCCGATGGTGACTTGGCTGGGTACCGGATAGTTCTTGCCAAAGGCTGCACCCGACACGCCACGCAGTACGAACTTCGGCACGGCCATGCGCAAACGGGTGGAACCGCTGTCGCCGTCCGCTTCGGGAGCACTTCGGCCACGTGCAACTTCAACCACGACGAAGCGCGCCTGCACGCCGCCGATGCCGATCATGTCGTTGGAACGCAATGCCATCACGCCGTGGATGGGCTTACCGTTCAGGGTGATGGGATTGGAGGCGTCCGGCACGCGCAGAGTCACGCCACTGCCTTGCAACGAAAGTTCACAATGAACTGGGGCAATACCCGGAAAGTTTAGCCGCACTTGGGAGTCCGGTGCACTGCCGATTCGGTTGATGCCGTCGTTGAGCAGCGCCTGCGGGTGCTCGCCATTGGGGAAAATCAGTTTCATCAGTTCCTCGGGTGGGTCTGCGACGTCAACTCGATCACATTCAATCGATTTCGCGCGCTACACGGAAGCCTACCGTATTGAAGCCGCTGTCGGCCGGCCGCGCCAGCGTCGAAGGGTCGCCCGCGTCGGAGTACCAGCTGCCGCCGGCAGTCAGGCGCTCTCCACAATTGCCCTTGTTACAGTCGGCAGTCCATTCAGCAGCGTTGCCCACTGTATCCAAAAGTCCAGGCCCGCTGGCTGCAAACGAACCGACCGGGGCGGTGCCTTCATGGCCATCCTGACAACCGCGTTCATTACGCAGGTTGGTTTTGCAATCGGCGGTCAAGGGAGACGCGTAGGCTGATATCTCGACCAGCTTGGGAAGTCGATAGGACTTGCCCGTTTGCGCCGCCAGCCAAGCGACATAGCCTTCCGCCATCGCATAGCTGACGCAGACCACCGGGTGACTGGCATCTTGAGTGATGTCGGGCGCCTGCCATGTGCGACTCTTTTTTCCGCCAAAGAAGGCACCCGAGTTGCGGTCGCGACAGCTGGGCAGATTGGCCCCGAACTTGGCCGAGCCGGCCGCCGACCAATACACCGAGAACTCACCACGAGTCACTTCGCGTTTGCCCACTGCCAAGCCTTTGCTTATCACCACCAAGGT
>JBBQQV010000455.1:0-2713 GCA_038215505.1 Lysobacterales bacterium | reverse complement strand
GCGGCGGTTCGGCGTGTGTTCGCATTGAAAGGACGGCCCGCCGATCACCCGCTAATCGTGCATCTGCCATCGCCCCAGTATTTGTCGGAATTTGCGCGCGACATTCCTGATGCGGCGTGGCGCTTGGCTGAAGCGTATTGGCCCGGCCCGCTCACCATGGTGCTCAAGCGTGCGCAGCATGTGCTGCTTGAGGTCACGGGTGGTCAAGACACGATCGCGCTGCGTATTCCCGCGCACCCGCTGGCGCTTGCGGTCCTGAGCGCGTTTGCGGGCGGTCTGGCCGCGCCTTCGGCGAATCGTTTTGGTCGCATCAGCCCAACCCGTGCTGCGCACGTGCGCAGCGAGTTTGCTGAGGAAGTCCCCATCGTGCTGGACGGTGGCGACTGCGCGGTGGGTATCGAGAGCACGATCGTTGATCTCAGTCACGGAGTTGCGCGCATTTTGCGGCCAGGCATGTTGACCGCCGAGCGTCTTGGCCTTAGTGCTGCTGCGGACCCTAGCGATAAGCAAGCACCGCGCGTTCCCGGCGCGCTTGAGAAGCATTACGCGCCGCGTACGCCCTTGTACCTCTGTTCGCGCGATGGTTTGTCGGCCAAGCTCGAAGACGTGCAGGTGCTGGCAATTGGCGAGTTGCCTGCTGGAGTATCTGGCATCGCCCTGCCGCGCGATCCGCAGCGCTACGCACGAGGTTTCTACGCGGCTCTGCGCGAACTGGACGCGCGTGGCGCACACGCCCTGCAAGCAGAGTCGCCGCCGAATGAGTCCGCGTGGGAGGCGATTACAGATCGTCTGCAGCGCGCTGCTGCAGGTTCAAGCGCGGTCTAGCTATCCCGCGGGCGCAATCACTGGCGCAATCACTGGCGCAATCACTGGCGCAAGCAACTGGCGCAATCACTGGCGCAAGCAACTGGGCAAGGCCGTTGACGACTCGTGCGGGGGTTCGCTAACCGCAGCGGAGCGAGCTCTGCTCTAAAAAAAGTTGCGGCAAAAACGTGGAGGCGACTGCTTAGCCAGCGAACAGCCGAACTTGCTCGGCTGTTCCGCTGACTTGGGAGGATTGCCTTGTCTGGACGCGCTGACGGGCACGCCAGCCTCTATCTCACTGCGCCGCCATCAGCGCTTTGGTCATATCCAGCATCCGGTTGGAAAAACCCCATTCGTTGTCGTACCACGCCAACACTTTCACCAAGGTGCCACCCATTACGCGGGTCTGGGTGGCGTCGTAGATCGAACTGCGCGGGTCGTGATTGAAGTCGACCGATACCAGTGGCTTGGTATTGACGCCGAGGATACCTTTCAGCGCGCCATTGGCCGCTTCGTTGACGGCAGCGTTGATCTGTTCAACGCTGGTGGCGCGGGCCGCGACAAAGGTCAAATCGACCACCGAGACATTGATCGTCGGCACTCGCATGGCGAAGCCATCGAGTTTGCCGTTCAACTCGGGCAGCACCAATCCCACTGCGGCGGCCGCACCGGTCTTGGTGGGAATCTGGCTCATCGTGGCACTGCGCGCACGCCGCAGGTCAGAGTGGAATACGTCGGTCAGGACTTGATCGTTGGTGTAGGCGTGGATGGTGGTCATCAGTCCGTGCACGATGCCGATTTTTGTGTGCAACACGCTGGCCAGCGGCGCCAAGCAATTGGTGGTGCAGCTGGCGTTGGAGATGACCGTGTGCGCCGCGCGCAGCTTGTCGTGATTGACGCCGTACACAAAAGTGCCATCGACGTCGGCCCCACCCGGCGCCGAGATGATCACCTTCTTGGCGCCGCCGGTCAGATGGGCACCGGCCTTGGCCTTGGTGGTGAACAGGCCGGTGCATTCGAGTACCACGTCAACAGCATGCTCGCCCCACGGCAGCTTGGCGGGATCGCGCTCGGCAAACACTTTGACGTGGCTGCCATTGATGACCAGATCGCCACCTTCCACGCTAACGGTGCCGGGGAAACGACCGTGTGCGGTGTCGTATTGGGTCAAATGCGCATTGGTTTCGGCATCGCCCAGATCATTGACTGCGACCACTTCGAACTCGTTGGCGCGGCCGGATTCGTGGATGGCGCGCAACACATTGCGACCGATGCGGCCGTAGCCGTTGATGGCGATTCGAATAGCCATGAGGGGTGAAGCTCCTGCTCAGTTGGATGGGAGGCGCGCGACAACGCAAACGTGGCGGCGGGCTGCGATTTTAACAGTGCGCCGGGACTTCAACCGTGCGCCTTGGTTATTTGTCGGAGCTCTCGCGAAATATGGCGGTTCCGCGTTCGCCATTGCTGCGGATCCAGCCGCGATACATACCGGTGGTGTTGAAAGGCAGCGCGATGTTGCCTTGCGCGTCGACCGCGATGGCGCCACCATCGCCACCCAATGCCGGTACGCGCTGCATCACCACGATATTGGCAGCAGCAGCCAGAGGTGCACCGGCATACGCGCGGCGCGCGCAAATGTCATGCGCGACAGCGAGGCGGATGAAATACGCCCCAGCCTGTCGCCGACACGGCGCAGCCCTCGTCGGCCCATGTCCCCGCCCCAATGATGGGCGCGTCACCCACCCGCCCCCAGCGCTTGTTGGTCATGCCGCCAGTGGAGGTTCCGGCGGCCAGATTGCCTTGTCGATCCAGCGCGACTGCGCCCATTGTACCGAAATAGGTCGCCCTCGAGATCGCGGCCCCGGCAGACTCGGTGGCTTTCGCCTTCTGCAGCGCATCCCAGCGATGC
>JBBQQV010000454.1:0-2723 GCA_038215505.1 Lysobacterales bacterium | reverse complement strand
TCGGGCGCCGGATCGGTGAGATGGGCGGCTTCGACTACATGGACTTCATCGTCCCTGGGTTGGTGATGATGAGCATCATCCAGAACGCCTACGGCAACATTTCTTCGAGTTTCTTCGGTGCCAAATTTGGCCGCCACATTGAAGAGTTGCTGGTCAGTCCGTTACCCAACTGGGTGATCCTGCTTGGCTATGTGAGCGGTGCGGTGCTGCGCGGTCTGGCAGTGGGAGCGATCGTGTTGCTGATCGCGATGTGCTTCACCCACGTCCGCATACCGCATCCGCTGGTCATGCTGAGCACGGTGCTGCTGGCCGCCACGGTGTTTTCGCTGGCCGGATTCGTCAATGCCGTCTACGCGAAAAAGTTCGACGACATCGCCATCGTGCCGACCTTCATCCTCACCCCACTGACCTATCTCGGCGGGGTGTTTTACTCGGTCACCTTGCTGCCTGATTTCTGGCAGAAAGTGAGCTATCTGAATCCAGTGCTGCACATGGTCAACGCCTTTCGCTATGGCTTGCTCGGCGTCAGCGATGTGCCCTTGTGGATTGCCTATGCGGTAATGCTGGGCTTCACCGCCGGCTTGAGTTTGCTCGCCCTGCGCTTGCTGGAGAAGGGTGTGGGCTTGCGCAGCTGAGTGCGTTTGCCGTGAAGGTCGTCTTCACGCGAGAATGCCGCCGCCGCGACTTTCGTGGCGTCTGCGGAATGTCCCCATGATTGTGTTGAGTCGCGCCCGCTTGCCGGCACTGTTGCTGGCGTCGCTGCTGGTTGCACCCCTGGTCCATGCGCACGAAGGTGAGGCAGCTGCGGGTGAACCGTCTGCCCAGGAGGTCGACGAGATTGCCAACGAGATTGGCGAAACCACGGATGACGAGCCGAGCTTACAGTCCACGCTGACGTTCCAAAGTGGCACCGTGGGGGTGCCTGAGGCACACGTCCAGTTACGATTGACGGACAGCTTTCGCTACCTGGGTCATGAGGATTCGCGACGGGTGCTGGAGGAATACTGGGGCAACCCGCCCGACGACACGGTGCTGGGCATGTTGATTCCCACGGCCGATGATCTGCGCAGCGAGCACAGTTGGGCGGTGGTGCTCACCTACAGCGAGGACGGCTACGTCAGCGATGCCGATGCCAACGAGATCGACTACGACAGCATGCTGGCGGATATGAAGGAAGAAACCACGGACAACAACGAAGCACTCAGCGAAGCCGGCTATGACACCGTCGAGTTGTCGGGCTGGGCGCAAGCGCCGCGCTATGACGCGAACAGCAAGCGCCTGCACTGGGCCAAGGAACTGAAGTTCGCCAGCAGCGAAACGGCGACGGTCAACTACGACATTCGTGTGCTCGGCCGCGCGGGCTATCTGAGCCTGAATGCGATTGGTGACATTGGCGACCTGGATCGAATCAATACTGGCATGGCCGAAGTGCTCAGCATGGCCCAGTTCGACGACGGCCATCGCTATGCGGACTACAACGCCAGCACCGACAAATTGGCGGCTTACGGCGTCGGTGCGTTGGTGGCGGGTGGCCTGGCCTCAAAAGCGGGCTTGTTCGCCAAGATTGGGATCCTGTTGGCAAAGTTCTGGAAGCTTGGACTGATCGCCGTGGTGGGCTTAGGCGCGCTAGGCAAGAAGCTGTTTGGGAAGGGCGACAAGCAGGGCTAAGTTCGAGTCATGTTTGCACTCAGTCGCGCTCATGGAGGGCGCCGCTCCTGCGGCGCTGTGCTGCATTAAACATCCAAAGCAGCCGCGCAGGAGCGCGGCCCTCCAACAGCCGGCAAATTGAAAAAGGTGCGCGCGGCGGCGGTGGTGGTGGCTGCCGTTTGCGCCACCGCTTCCTCGCGATCACGTGCCAGTTCTTCGCAGATATGCGACAGGTACATCGGCTCGTTGCGGCGATGCGATGGTTGTGGTCGTACTGTCCGTGGCAACAAATAGGGGCAATCGGTTTCGATCAGCAAGCGATCGGCGGGAATGTGGCGCACGATCTCGCGCAGATGTTGACCGCGGCGCTCGTCGCAGAGCCAACCGGTAATGCCGATATACCAATCACGATCCAAGCACTCGAACAGCTCCTCGCGGGTGCCGGTAAAACAATGCACGACAGCGCGCCCCAGCTGGCCGTCAAACTGACCCATCACCGCCACAAAATCGCTGTGCGCATCGCGTTGATGCAGAAACAGCGGTTTGCGGTTTGCCGGTTCAGATCCGCTGTCGACCGCGATTTGCAGTTGCCGCTCGAACGCCCGCCGCTGCGCGGGTCGCGGCGACAGATCACGGAAATAGTCGAGCCCACATTCGCCGATGGCGACCACCTCGGGTGCCGAATGCAAGGCGCGCATCTCAGCGTCGGCTTCATCGGTGAAGGTCGCCGCATGGTGCGGATGCACGCCGGCCGTGGCAAACAGAAAACCCGGATGCGCGCGTGCCAATTCCAAAGCGCGCACCGAACCCTCGCGGCAGGCCCCGGTGACCACCATCTGGTTGACCCCGTGAGCGCGCGCGCGCGCCAGCACCGCGTCGAGATCGTGGTTGAAGGATTCGTGACCCAGATTGGCGCCGATGTCTATGAGCATGGGTGTGGGGATTCGGGATTCGGGATTCGCAAGGTCCCGCAAGCTGACGGACGCCGCTCTGTACCTGAATTCGAGCGAGTTCTCAGCCATTGAACAACCAAGAACTCGAAGCAACCGAGGTCCGCTGCCGCGAGTCCCGAATCC
>JBBQQV010000453.1:0-2729 GCA_038215505.1 Lysobacterales bacterium | reverse complement strand
GATCCTGGCGTGCCTTGAGCGCGATCCGAAGGACCGGCCGGCGAGCGCGAGGCAGGTGGCGATGATGCTGCCCGGAGTTCGCGACAACGATCCCACTCGCGCTTCAATGCTTGCTCAAGCGCGCGGCGATTGGCGATACCGGTTAGCTCATCTTCCGTCGCTAACTCGGCCAGTTTTGCGTTGGCGGTTTCCAACTCCGCAGTGCGCTCTGCAATCCGCATTTCCAGCGCTTGATTGATCAGCACGTAGCGACGATCACGCCAGCGCAAACCCAGCATAGCCACGCCGATCAATGCGAGGAAGGCGAGCAAAGCCGCCCCCGCCTGCGCGAGCGGCTGCTGCCACCATTGCGGCAGGACTTCGAAGCGATACAACAATGACTTGGCAACGCGGCCGCTCGGCGTGCGCCCTTCCACTTCAAGCTGGTACTTGCCTGGGCCGGGAACACGCAGACTCAGCGCAGGCGAAACTACCGGTCCCCACGCACTGAACTCATCAAACATGCCGAGGATCCGCAGCCTGAACTGCGCCGCCGGTTCAGTGGTGGGCAGATTAAAGTCGAACTGGACCATCGAGCCCGCCGGAAAGGAGGCTGCGGCATCGTTGGCCGCGAGCGGTTGGCTGACAATTTCTCCATCGCCGACGCGCAACGAAATGCTGCGCATACGCACGGCAAGCGCGGGCAGCGCGGGCTCTGGCTGGTTGGGATCGTATTGGAGTAACCCGTCCCAAGAGCCAAGCCTGACCAGTCCATCCTCATCCAAGCGGAGACTGGCATAGCCGCCAGCGAGAGCGCTGCCGCTCAACATGGGCAACCACTCATTGCTTCCGGCAGGTCGATGCAGCAAGCGGTTGTTGCTGTAAGCAAACGCGCCAACCGCGGTTTCGCTGATGCTCATCTCCGAGGGATCGGCGAAGAGGCTAAACGGCTGCATGCTCACCTGCTCAAATCGACCGTTGATAAAATGCTGTACGCGCTCACCGGAGACGACGTAAATCTGCTCGTCCAAACCAACCACGAAGCTGCCGAAGTCGGGGTTTAACTGGAGGCCCTCAGCGACGCCGAAAACCTGCCGTTGCAGCACGTCCCCGTCTGCATCAATCTGCAGTCGCAGTGGGCCACCGCGGGAATCACCCAGCCATAGGAAACCGTCGACCGACTCCTCGATTCCAGAAATAGAAAGCTCACCAAGTGGAATGCTGCCTTGTTGCGTCCAACGACCGTCGCGTGTTTCCAGAATGTCGAGCGCGCCCGTGGCCGGCGCGTAGACGCGCTGCGGGAACTTTCGCGAACGCAACAAAGTACTGGGTGCATCACTTTGAATCAGCGGCGTGGGCGCCAAGGCGGGGTCGCTCATCACCATGACGCCGACCCGATCTGCAATCAGCAAGCCAGCTGGATCCACTTCCAAGGCACTGGCTTCCAGCGTGGTCGTGACCGCAGGCTGCAGCTGCCCGGTACCGTCGTTTGGTCGCGCGCGCAACACGCCAACCGACGTCGCGATGTAGAGATCGCCTTTGTAGTGGGCGGTATCGTACGCTTGGCCAATCAGCCCCAGCTCAGCCGGATACACGCTCCAGGCCGAAGGAAACCGTAGTCGCAGGAGATCTCCCTCGGTGGCGGCCCATAGGCCGCCTTCGGCGTCCAGACTGAGCTCGAAGATGGTGTTGGGGGACATGCTGTGAGCAGTCAACAGACGCAGCTCAGATGAGTAATGCAGCAATTCACCTGAGTAGGTTCCGAACGCAAAGCTGCCGTCCTTGAGTTTGACTCCGGCATACGGCGGGTACTCGGCGAACCGATGTCCATCGGTGTTTGGCAGCAGCTGCAGACCCTCTCCATCCATGCGATAGAAACCCAGTTCGCCAACCGCCAGAATGCCGCCATCGGTGTCGAACACGTGGTAGAGCGCGCTGTCTGCAAAGGGTTCTCCACCGCTGACAGCCGCGAACCCTGCTGTTTCAAGCTTGGCTAGCCCGAGGCCCTGCACCCGCGCAAACACACCTGACTTGGTGCAAAAGGGACCACGTACATCGGCGTTGATCGGCCAGTTGGCGCGCTTGCCGTCGTTGCCACGGAAGGCCAGCACGGTGTCGCTATAGACGTACATGCCTTCGGCAGTGGAACAGATAACCCAAATTTGGCCAACAGCTGGGGAGTCGGGTGTGGCCTTTAATTCAGAGGTTAAATCAACGAACTTGAGGGCGCCCGTGGTGTCTACTTCAGCGCGACCAAATCGATCATATCCGCCTACATAGACGTGCCCGTCTGCTCCCAAGCCCAGTGCGCGCACGCTGATTCGCCCGGGAAGGTCGAGGCGATCCCAGTGGCTGCCATCAAACCTCAGTAGCCCGCGCTCGTTGCCCACAAAGAGCAGGCCATCAGGCGCCTGCAGCACTGCAACGCTGGTTGCGCTAGCGTGGTGGTCACGCGAGGTAAAACGCTGCAGCAAGGGCAAGCCTTGCAGCAACTCGGCGTGGACCAAGTTTGGCAACAGCAAAAGTAGCGCTAGCGCCAGTTCCTTCATTTCACCATTCTGCGACAAATCTGGCGTCTTGCTTCGGGTTGGTCATCACATAGTGACCGCTCGACGACTCGACGTCGGAGCGTCGCTGGGCAGTTGAGACAGTGCTGTCGTTTGCAGCCAGACTTTCCTGCGCTTGGCGGCTCGGCTACGCTGCCGACATGACCGTACTAAGTGTCAACCTCAACAAGATCGCTGTATTGC
>JBBQQV010000452.1:0-2729 GCA_038215505.1 Lysobacterales bacterium | reverse complement strand
ATCGC
This sequence comes from Lysobacterales bacterium, assembly GCA_038215505.1. GTDB lineage: Bacteria > Pseudomonadota > Gammaproteobacteria > Xanthomonadales > Xanthomonadaceae > JANNWF01. The sequence continues at coordinate 2,724 of JBBQQV010000452.1, read as the reverse complement.
GCAATCAGAGCGCGACTCAACTGCCGTCAAAATCGAACGGTTCATCTTCGTAGGGACCGTCATCCCACTCGTCGTCTTCCTCTTCGGCCTCTTCGCCAGCGTCATCTTTGCCTTCGGCACTCTCTTTGTCAGCCTCTTCCTTCGGCTTGTCAGAGCCTTGCTTGGCTATCGCAAGCAGGGTTGATGTTTCAGGCTCTGGCGTGGCAGTTGGCTCGGCCTCTGCAGTGCGCGCGTCGGAGTTTTTGTCTTCTGCGCTGTCGCCATCGGCGCCCTTGCCTTCTGCAACTGCTTTGCTTTGGTCGCCCGTTTCGCATTTGTTGTCGCCGTCGCAGGCGTCATCACTGAGCAAGTCAAACGAATGGCCGCCACTGCGGTTGTTGTCCGTCGCAGAGCCGGCTGCCCGAACCGGTTCGCTAGACCACGCGAGTGCAATGGCTGCACCGAGAGCCACTGCGAACAACGCCGTCTTCATCGTGAGCTTCCTTGGATGGGGTCGCGGGCTGCTTGGCGCGCTTGGCAAACCTAAGTCCGCTAGGCGGCTGGCAGCCGCAAGCCCTGCAGTGGCGACGATGCCGCCATGGTCGGGTTGACGTATTTAGCGCTTGTCCTGCCCGCGTGCATAGTGGTCGTTGGCTGGGCAACTGGTCAGCAGACGTGCAACAGGCTGCTAAGCTCAGCTAAGGCGACTCATGGGTTGATCGAGCGCACTAGAGTTGGGCGAGTGCAGCCACCACGGCCAACCCATGGGAGTGAAGCATTGTTGAGATACGACATTGGTTGGCTCGCGCTTGCGGCGATGATGTTGCTGGTTGGTTGCGCCACACCGCCGCGCGTAACTACTCCTGCTCGCACGCCGACCGAAGTGCGTGAGCAACTCGCCGAGGTGCTGCTACCGCGCACGCTGAACGATCGCACAGGCTGGGCGGGCGATATCCAGACAGCGTTTCAGCTGTTGAAGATTCCGCCCAGCACGGAAAATCTGTGCGCCGCGTTGGCGGTGACTGAACAGGAGTCGGGTTACAAGGCCGATCCGCCGGTCGCGAATCTGGCCACGATTGCGCGCACCGAGATCGAGCGTCGCGCCGCCGTGATTCATATTCCCAAAGCCGTCGTCGAGGCAGCGCTCAAGCTGTCCTCAACCGATGGTCGCAGCTACGCCGCGCGGCTGGCTTTGGTGCGAACCGAGCGCGATATGAGTGAGTTGTTTGAAGAGTTCATCGGCCGTGTGCCGCTGGGCAAAAAGCTGTTTGCCGACGCCAATCCGGTGCGCACCGGCGGGCCCATGCAGGTCAGTATCGATTTTGCCCAGCGTCATGCGGCGGAGCGCGGGTATCCGTATGGCAATGAGCTGTCGATTCGACACGAGGTGTTTACCCGTCGCGGCGGCATGTACTTTGGGATTGCCCATTTGCTGGGATATCCCAACGCCTACACGCAGCACATTTATCGATACGCCGATTTCAACGCCGGTTGGTATGCCAGCCGCAACGCTGCGTTCCAAGCGGCGGTAAGCGTGGCCAGTGGCGTGCCGCTGGAGCTGGATGGTGACTTGATCTTGGCAAAGCCACGCTTGGGTGCTGCGGCCATTGGCCGCACCGAAGCGGCGGTGCGATCACTCAGCGGGCCGCTGGCGATGAGCGAATCCGCGATCCGGCGCGCGCTGGAAAGAAGCGATCAATTCGACTTTGAAGAGAGCGATTTGTACGCGCGCCTGTTTGAATTGGCAGAGTCACGTGCCGGCAAGCCGCTGCCGAGGGCCGTGCTGCCGCGAATCCAATTGGTCAGCCCCAAGATCACCCGAAAACTCACCACCGAATGGTTCGCGACGCGCGTGCAGGAGCGTTATCAGCGCTGCGTGAACCGGGCGTTTGGGCAGCCCTGATTGGGCCGCAGCGGAACTGGCGAGATGCGGCGCGGAGGCGGCGTTTACTGCCTATTCCACGCCAATCCAGTCCACCGTCAGTGCGAAGCGCCCCTCCCGCTTGTCGCCAATCAGCAGGCCGATCTCGCGCACCTGCGCCGGATTCATCGGCGGACCCTGCAGTGCTGAGCCACGCACCGTGGGCTTCAGCGAATCCAGCGGAAGGCGCACCTCGGTCCACTGACCGTCGGTGGTGTTGAACTCGGCACCATATGACACAGCGATGCCTCGGTAGCTGGCATCCGTTGCAAGCCGCAACTGGTAGCGGCGGCCGTCACCCCTTACGCGCAGCAGTACTGCGCTGGCGCCACTGAGGTCGAAGTCGCGGTCAATGCTGCGCACCGAAGAAAAACCACCGTTGTTAGCCAGCGACAGCTCACCACTGAACTGTAACTGCCCGTCGGCCACCACTGGACCACCGCGCGAAAGCCCGCCCATCACGCCATCGTTCACTGCAACCCAGCGTGGCTCCTGCGGACTGCCGTCGAAATTGATGATCGGGCGCATGGCGGATTCCGGGGATGCGGCGGCGGTTGCCAGCAAAAGGCCGTGGGACAGCAGGATGGCGGCGAAGCGTTGCGAAGGCATAGCCGTATTGCAACGCTGCGGGTGTCGGTGTGGTGTGAGCGCTGCGAAATGGGGAGCCATTTCGGCGCCCCGGTGCGGGCTACTGCTTTTTTGCACACCCTTCCGCAAGGCTGCTCGGGACGGGCAGGTCGCGGGACTTGTAAAGCGAGTAGACAACGCCGATCACTAGCAGCCCAAAGGTGACGCTGAGCGAGATAGCCGGATCGAGCTTGCCA
>JBBQQV010000451.1:0-2754 GCA_038215505.1 Lysobacterales bacterium | reverse complement strand
GGGCCAGTGGGTTGGTTTCGCCTATCGGCAGATCTAGAAAGACCAGGCCGAAGTGATTGCCGAGTTTTTTGGCGTGCTCCAGCGGCCGCAAAATTACCGGCACAGTGGCACGAATGGTCAAGGCGTCGACATCCTCGCCTTGCTCGATCAGGTAGGCGCGCAAGGCCCCAGCGACGCAGGCCATGAGCGCGTCGTTCACCGTGCAACCGAGCGCCGCGCAAATGGTTTTCACCTCAGCCAACGGCAGCGGCTCCGCCCATGCACAGCGCTTGACCACGCCCAACGGGCCTTTCAGCGACGTGGGTGGATCGTCGCGAAGCGACAGCGCATGCGCCAACTCGGCGACGATGCCGGAGCCTTCTGCCACCAACACGCCGGCCAAGGTCGGTCGCAGATACATGTCGACGCCTTTCTTCAGCAACTTGCCGCCAAACTTCATTGCTTGATCCAGCCGTTCTTTGGCCGGATCAAAAAACTCCTTGGTCACCCGCTCGCCATCTTCCTTCAACCACGCCGCCGGCAGGGAAGCATCTGGCGATGGTATGGGCGATACGTCAGTCAGCGACAGCAGCACCTGCACCAACGCGATGCCGTCGGCGTAACAGTGGTGGATGCGCATGACCAACGCGCTGCCCGCACCGAAGCACTCGATCAGATGAAACTGCCAGAGTGGCTTGGATTGATCGAGTGGCGTCGAAGCCAACTGACTGACAAAGTCCTGCAACTCCACTTTGCTGGCGGCGCCCGGCAAGGCACTGCGACGCACGTGCCAGTCGATATCGAAGTCTTCGTCGATCTCCCAACAGCTGCTGGAATCCTCCGTTACCGCCTTCTGCCGAAAGCGCTCGAAGGCGAGAAAGCGATGGGTCAGCAGTTGTTTCAGCGAATCCAGCACAAGCGGCGTGTCCAAGATCATGACGCCACTGATCATCATCAGATTGGTTGATTTCTCCATCCGCAGCCATGCGGTGTCGACCTTGGACATCGCTTCTCGTCGCTCGTGCCGCCCTAGCTTTGCCATTGATTAGATGCCTTGCGTCACACCGAAGCGGATGGTCATTGCCGAAACTGTCATACGAGTAGCCGAAGTGAGCAGCGAAGCAAGCTCCGCTCTACACGAGCGGGTACGCCCCGTCGATGCCGTTGTTCGGCCGAGCATGCTCGGCTACCCGCCTTGGTGTGCGGGATTCTTACCGATGGTGCGCCCCGTAGGTGGGAGCGTCAACGCGAGGTGAAAACGCAATAACGTTGTTTTTGAACGTTCTTGGTGCGAATTCGACAGGCTCGGCAAACATTTGCCGCAGCAATCGCCCCTTCGAGCCTGCAAGCACTAAGCCGCCGTCATTGCCCGTTGCCGCTCTTGACAGGACGCGGGCTGTGATCCATCAAGCGATCCGTCCACGCGATGCCAATCGCGGAAAGAATAAAGATGGTGTGGATGATGGTTTGCCACATCACGCCGAGTGAAGTCACTGTACTGCACACGGCAATGACTTTACCGGTAGCTGCTGCCGCCGCCAACGCTGCCGTCGCCGCCATGCCTTCGGGGCTTGCACAATGCGGCAAGCCGCCCAAGGAACCGGCCTCGATAAACGTCTTCAACAAATGAATCGAGCTGATACCGATGATGGCCATCGCCAGTTTCACTTTCAGGACCGACGCGTTGACGTGACTCAGCCATTCGGGTTGATCCGGGTGACCTTGCAAGCGCAGTCGTGAGACGAAGGTCTCGTAGCCGCCGACGATGACCATCATCAGCAGGTTGGAGATCATCACCACGTCGATCAAACCCAGCACGATCAGCATCATCTCCTGCTCGCCCAAGCTCACCGCGCCCTTCACCAGGTGCAGCAACTCTTTGACAAACAGCACCACGTAAACGCCTTGGGCAACGATCAAGCCCAGATACAGCGGCACCTGCAACCAGCGCGAGCTGAAGATGAGCGTCGACAATAGGCTCATCTGCGAAGTATTTTCTTTGCTCATGAATGATCACTTGTTTGGCTGGAGTAGCCGCAGGGGCCGCTGGATGTTGGGCCACGAAAACGCAAATTCAATGACATCTCGGCCGAAATCCGTGTGAAAACCGATTTAACATGCTTGCCGAGCAGGCCAGCGCCTGGTCCGCTTCAAGCCTGCCCCTGCAACCCGGATGGAAACCTCATGGCAGCTGGCGGCGCGACTAGCAACAACAAACTTACGTGGTGGATTCTTGCCAGCCTGGCCGTAGGCATTGTCGTGGGATGGGCGCTCAACAAGACCATGGTCGACCCCACCCCCGCGGTGGAGGGATTCACACTTATCACGACGATCTTCCTGCGTCTCATCAAGATGATCATCGGGCCCTTGGTGTTCGCCACGGTGGCCGTTTGCATTGCCAAGATGGGCGATGTTGCCGTGGTCGGCCGCATTGGTTTGAAGTCGCTGATCTGGTTCTCCGGTGCCTCGCTGATGTCGTTGACGCTTGGCTTGTTGCTGGTGAACTGGTTTCAGCCCGGCATTGGTTTGGACCTGCCCCTGCCGCCTGCCGATGCCAGCTCGGGCGTGGTCGCCGCCGGGCTGACCCTGAAAGACTTTGTCACCCATCTGATCCCAGTCAGCATTGCCGACGCGCTGGCGCGCAACGAGATTCTGCAAATCGTCGTGTTTTCAATTTTTTTCGGCATTGCCTGCGCAGGGATCGGCGAAAAGGCAAAAGTATTGGTCGAAGCGCTGGAAGGCGTTTCCTACGTCATGTTGAAGATCACCATGATG
>JBBQQV010000450.1:0-2771 GCA_038215505.1 Lysobacterales bacterium | reverse complement strand
CGCGCGAATTCATGAAATATGCGGGCTAGTCGTCCGTTTCATCAAAACAGTGCCATGAAACGGACTACTAGCGGTGCCACCAGAGCTGCGCCATGCTACGCATTCGAGTGGTTGACGGTCGCTGCTGGCAGATGAACGGTGCACGTGGAGGGAATGGGCGGCACGCCGAGCCCGCAGCTTGCGAAATGCGGCCGTGGTCGCGGCAACAGACGGATGCCGCGATGGGCTGCGGGAAGATCAACTTGGACGTGCAACATCGCCGCCATAGACCTGGCCTCGATCCTCTTTGTCGTCAGCACCCACGCCCGCAAGCACAGACCGAATGAACGGAGCCTTGGCGTCCGTGTATGCCGCTTTGTCGTTCGCGAACGCAGCCGCCAATCGCAGTGTCAGCTCGACATACTGGCTAGCCAACCCGGCGTCTGCCCGCAACGCATCTCTGAAAAGCAGATGCTGCTGCCAGAGCGGCGAGCGATGTACGACGGCATGCAGGTGCACGCGCAATTCGCCTGAAGCAGATTTGACGAAGTATCGACGCATGGGCAGCTCGCGTTCGTACTTGGAGACGTACGCATAGCCCAGCGCGGCGAGGATCTGAATCCTGGATTCGATCTCGGAAAGATGCTTGGCACCCAGCAGGACATTGAGCACCGGCTTGGCCACGAGGCCGCGCACAGCAGTGCTGCCGATGTGCTCGACCTTCACGAGTTGGGGCGCAAATGCGAGCAAAAGCTCAGCGCGCACGCGCGCGAACGCGGCTTGCCAAGCGTCTGTGTAAGCGCTGAGGACGACGGCTGCCATCAAGGGTAGCCAATCGAAAACAGCGGCTCGCGGATAGCGCGATAGGTCCGGTCGCGCTGAAAGGGCCCGCGAAAGACCTGCATTCGGTCTCGATCAATCTGTCGCACCGCATCACGCTGGAGCTGCTTACCGAGGATAGCTGCATCGTGCCAGTGAATGTGGGCGACCACGATGCGGTCCATGGCTGATTGCTGTGCCGACAGCGTAGCGGCAACTTGCGTGGTCAGCCAGGCCCCAACCAGATACAAACCGGCCAAGCGAATCACGTTGCGGCGTTTGAATTCGGCGATGGAATTTACCGCTTTTCCGCGACGCGCTTCGCCGAGCAAGCCTGCCCGGCTTCTTCTCAGTTCCTGCGCGTCATTCGCACTCGAAATCAGCCGTGCCCAGCGGCTTGCATTGGGGTGGGAATCCCTCCGCCTGCCAGTAGGCCAGCAGTCCGCCATCGATCACGCTGGCCTTGAAGGCCGCTGATTGCCGATAGTCGGCGAAGATCGGCAGCCATATCACGGCGGTACTCACGCGTTCTTCATGGTCCCCCAGAGCGATCCGCAGCGAGGGGATGTCGGTGGCGGCGCTGCCGGTTTCCTGCAACGCCGCCAGGCGGCTGCGCAGCAGGGCATAGTCGCCCTTCGGCTTGCCCAGCGCGTCATAGAGTTCATCGAAGGCGTAGAAGCCGCGCAGTGACTGCATTGCATTGGCGATGAAATAGAAGGCCTCTCGCTGGTCGAGTGCCTGAGCCAACAGCAGGCTGGCGGATTCGCTCAACGTTGCACCCTTCGCCGCGGCGGCGGCTAACTCCGCGCTGGCATCAACGCGCCGGCCCTGCAGGAACAGCACTATCGCCAGATTTAATCGGCAGGGCGCGTAGATGGGCTCGATCTCGCGGCAGCGGCGGAAGTCGGCTTCTGCCGCCTCAAAGCGCCCGGCCCAGGCGAACTGACGGCCGCGCCAGTTGCGCAGATCGAGATTGTTCGGATCGCGTTCCAACGCCTTGGTATAGCGCTGCAGGCCCTCGGCAAAGGACTGTGTGCTGGCTGTCGAACCACGCTCCAAAGTTCGCACGAGGGTGATGACTCCCAGCGCCAAGCCGTGCCCAGGATCGAGCGCGAGCGCCTGCTCCCCAAGCGTACGGGCGGTTTCGCGGGCCTGCTGCGAGGTGCCGCCCAGCGGCTGCGGCCTGTTGGCGCTGAGCTGGAACACCGAGGCCCGCATCGCCAGTGCATCGACGAATGTGGGATCAAGCTCCACCGCCTGCCCCAGCAGATCAGCCATCTGCTGGAAATTTTCGCGCCGGTAGTAGCTGGGGCGGGCCTTGAGATAAAGCGCATAGGCATCAAGGTTGCCGGTACGCTGCGGCACGCTGTCGACCGCGCCAACCCGCACACCCAGGTTGCTGTCAATGGCGGCGACGATGGCCCTGGCAATTTCGTCTTGGATGTCGAACAGCTTCTCGGTAGTGAGCGTGCGATCGAACGTCTCCGACCACAGGTGGGCATCGCGGCTGGCGTCGATCAACTGCGCGGTGATGCGAATGCGATCGCCCGCCCGGCGCACGCTGCCCTCCAGCACGTGACGCACCTTGAGCGCGCCAGCAATCGCGGGAATGCCCATGCTTTGCTGCGAGCGGAACTGGAACGAGGACGTACGCGAGGCGACGCTCAAGCCCTTCACCGACACCAGCACGTTGAGGATTTCGTCGCTGATGCCGTCGGCGAAATAGGCCTGATCGCCTGCGGGCGACAAATCGGCAAAAGGCAGCACGGCGATTGATTGTGCGGGAGCGCCGGAAAGCATGTCCGTGCTGAGCGCGCCAGCAGCGGGAGCGGTATCGGGTGCTGGCGCGGGCGCTGCTGTTGCAGGTGCTGTCGCAGCGGCAACCGGCGCCTGTGCAGCACGCGGCCAGAACCGATCCGCCGCCACCACCGCCACCACCGCGACGAGGCCCACCAGCAGCAGCACATCCATGC
>JBBQQV010000449.1:0-2791 GCA_038215505.1 Lysobacterales bacterium | reverse complement strand
GGATTTGAGTTTTTGAAGGCGGAAATGGGCGCAAGCACGACAGGGCGTAGCTGACCGTAATTCGCTCGCGACCAGCGCTGGCAGGCATCGATGCGGAGACAGATGCTTGGCTGAATTGAGGTTGGACCCCAGTCTGCAAGGCTGAGCAAGTCGCAGCTCGAAATCGCAGATGTGCAAGCCCTTCCGTCAAGGCTGCGTCGATCACTGTGCTAGGTTGCCGCTGGCCGATAGTCGGCAATCATCGGGTCAATGCAGGCGCGTGCTGGGAGCGTTGGGAATGTGGCGTCTATTTCAATTGGCGGTCTTGCTGTTGGTGGCTGGCGCAGCCAATGCATTGCAGGCGCCGGCAACGTTTACCTTCGGCACGGCGCAAGGAGAGGTGATCCTGAGTTCGGCCGGTTGGTTGGATGCTGACCGGTTCTGGTTTGTTGCCCGCGTTGCCGGCGCCAACGACTTGCCGTTTACCGGTTCGGCGTGTGCCGAGACCACCGCGATCAATCCACCTGCCTGCACCGTCTGGGGTGTGGCGGATGCGCGCGCCGGACGCCTGCTGAGCCTGAGTGGACAGGATGGGCTTGCGCCGAGCAAAGCCGCCTTGGTGGGTGACAAATTGTTCATTGCGGGAACGGCTTCGCAGCCACTGCCACCGCTTGCGAACAGCCCGATTGCGCAGGCAGGCAGCCCGTTCTATCTGCTGAAGGTGTCGCCCACGGGTGCTGTTGAGTCCGGCTCCTACCTGCCTTCCGAGTTCCAGACCTTTGACATCTTTTCATTTGCAGGCGACGTTATTTTGGCCGGCCGCGCAGCGTGCCCCACCTGTGTCGGCGAGCGCCCGACACGCTTGTTGCGACTTGACATCTCGCTTGTCACGTTGCGCTACGACCGCGTGCTGCCCGGCAGCTTGGGATCATCCTTCGGTCACGTCGTGGATGATCGTGGGCAGATTCATCTGGCGGTGAGAGGAAGCCATCTGCCCACCACCGCCGCATCAGCGTTCTCAATGATTCCCACCGGCAACTCGTTCCGAAGTTCGCACGACGGCGGAATTGCGCTGATCAATGCAGAAAGCGGAGAACTGGTCTACGCGAATTACCTCAACGTCGTCGGTTATCCGAAACTCGAATGGGATCCCGTCCGCAAAGTAGTTTGGGTGCTGGGCAGCACCATGGACCCGGCCTATCCACTAACCACTGGTGCCGTGGATACCACTTTTTGCGAGGGTTCAGGCTGCGTCGTTGCCGGCTGCATCCTCGTGACCGGCTCAGACTGCAACTACCCACAGGAAACGGTGCTCCTGCGCCTTGCATCCGATGGTGGCAGCCTCGAATACGCCAGCTATGTCGGCGGCGCGGAGTCGGACCATGCGCGAGCGGTCTACGCGGATGAGGATGGCGGACTCACGGTGTTGTCCGTCGCCGGCCGAATCGGTTTCTACATGAGCGGTGACGGCGGCGGCCCACGCGAACTCACGCGGGTCTATCCGGAAAGCCGAAGCCTGTACCCCTTGCAGCGACCAGTCGAAGCACGCTGGAGCGCCAGCTCCTATCTCGCGACCAGAGACCGCGATCATGGAGACCTGCATATTCGGCTGCGAACCAGCACGATGGCCGCCGGCTTACCCGTCGCCCACCTTGTGCCGGCCTGCGACGGACTGACCAACGAAGGCTTCCGCAAGTGCGTTTCCATTTTATGGCTACCCAACTTGGGTGACGACCCGGCCGAGCCACGCTTGATCCCCGGCCCGGACGGGCGCGCACTGCTTGTGCTCGCGGTTTTGCTGGTCGTCGCGGGAACGCTGTGGCGCAGCCGGCAGCGATTGCGCTTGACGAGCTAAAGCTCGGCTTGCTTGGAAGTTCGGATGCTCGACATTGATTGATCGGCGTCGAATGATGGCCAAGTTGCCGCGGTCATTTCGGCTGATTGGGGGCGATTGTAGGCGGGCACCACGATTGGCGGGCGTGGGCGAAATGCCGGCAGGGACAATGCGGCGTTGGCGGGATCGAGAGATGGCGGTAGGGAGACGACCCAACGCGATCGGCCGCAAGGACCAACGCTAAAAATGCTGGCCGATTGTGCAAGAAGACCAGACTCAGACGGTCTGGCCCGGTCACGGACAACCGTCCGGCTTCGCAGCTCTTTCCCTGACACGTGCATCCCATTCGGCAGGATGCGGCGTTTGCCGACCAAAGCATGGATGGCCCCCGCCGGCGATTATTCGCGTATCCGTACGATAGGGCCGAACCCGGCCGAGTTTGCAGTGGAGCAGCATGTCAGCGCCAATAACCATCGCACAGGGTCGGGACAGCATCACTCTGATCTCGGCGACGCCAGGGCGGATGCGCCGGGGACTGGTCCGCTTCCTTTTGCTTGCGCTGCTGATGCTGCCCTTTGTCAGCTGCATGGTGTATCCGCTGTTCGTGGTCGGTGCCGAATCGCTGGTGGTCACGCCTCTGCGTCTGCTGGTCGGCTCGTGGGTATTCTGGGCGCTGTGCGGCGTCGTCGTGCTGCTGTTCGCACTCGACGGGCGCAGCCGCCTGAAGATCGTCTGGGGTGCAGAGCGGCTGCGAAGCAGCTGGCTGTTCGGTCCATTGGAATTGTTCGACGTGGAGCGCGAGCGCGCGACACTCGGCCCCTTGGTTATCGTTGAGCGGCAACCTGCTTCCGGCCTGATGTTGGCCTTGAGCGGGCGGGAGGGCGGCTGGGTCGTCGGCTGGCAGCTGCATCGCGGGAAGGACCGGCCGCCCGAGCTGATGGAGCTGGCGCGAATCGCGAGGGCTCAATAAGTAGGGGC
>JBBQQV010000448.1:0-2796 GCA_038215505.1 Lysobacterales bacterium | reverse complement strand
CTGGCGATGACGGACATCGAGTAGATGCCCGCAGCAATCGGCACGCTGAAATTGCCGTCGGCGTCGGTGCTCACATCCAGCGGTGTGCCGCTGATGAAGACGCGCGCGTTGGCGACCGGTTTGCCGTCTTCGCCATTGACGATACGACCTGTGAAGCTGCCAGGCGGACCCGCAGCGGCTTGCGCCGCGGTGTCGGCCACGGCGTTGCCGTCCTGGTGCGAGCTTTCGATCAACAGCGATGGTGCCGCGTCGGGATACAGCGTGGCGATGAGCTCGGCGTTCTCGGATTCCTGCAGCTCAAGATCCAGCGCGACAACCGCCTCGTTGGCGCGTTTGACTTCCAACCGATGCGCGCCAGCGGGCAACTGCAGGCGCAGTGCACCATCGCTGCTGGTGCGGCCTTTTGCGGTGCCGTCCACCCAGACTTCGGCATCCGCCAGCGGCGTGCGCTGGTCGAATACATACACCGACAGCGTGGCACCGTCAGCGGCAAATGCGAGGCGGGTGGCAAGCGCCAGCGCGGCCAAGGCAAACAGGGGACGCTTGCCCGGTTTCGCGCGCTTCAAGGCTTTCAAGAGCTTCAGAGATTTCATGTTGGCAAGGTCACAAGCCAGTTCAGGCGCAAGACCAGCGCGTCTCTGCGCACTCCGCCATCAGGCGGCGCAGTTCGGTGGCTTTACGGAACAATTCGGGACGCTTGAGTGCGGTCAAATGGCCTTCGGCGCGCGCGTAGTCGCCGCCCTGAAAGTGCGCATAAGCCAAGGCGTAACGCAGGTCTTCGTCATTCAACAGGCCGACGCGATAAAGCGCAGCCTCCATCCCGGTGACTTCGTCATAGCGCCTGAGCTCAACCAACAGTCCGAGCCGTTGTTTGAGCTTGCGCGCCGACTCCGGCACGCGTGCATTCACGGTGAGCGCACGCGAGGGGTGACCCGCACGACGGAACAACTCGGCGGCCTCGCCCAACAGCGCGGGATCGCGCTCGGCTTGCTGCATCAGCAATTCGGCCGCCGCCAGCGGATCGCCGCGCTCCAGCCACGTTTGCGCAAGGGCTTTGACGATGTTGCCGTCGGCCGGATGCGCCAGCCGCGCCGCTTCCAGAAACAGCAGTGCTTCATCAAAACTGCGCGCGCGCCGCAGCGCCGTGCCGATGGCGACAAAGTCTTCTGGTTTGCCGGCGACTCGGCTCAAGTAACTGCGGCCGAGTGTCGAGGCCTCCTGATAGAGCCCGATTTCGATCAGATAAAACACCTGTCGGCGTTGAAAGCTGGTGTTCTCCGGGAAGCGCGCGGATGCCTTGCCCAATGTGTCCAAAGCGGCTTGCCGTTGGCCGAGCATCCATTGCGCATGGGCTCGCATCAGCCATGCGCTGCTCAAGCCATTAACGGCTTCGCCGGCATCGTCGATCGCCGCAATGGCATCGGCGAAGCGCTCAAGCCCAAACCAGGCTTGCGCGCGATACAGATGGATCAGCGGGTCGGTTTGGCCGGCCTTGATCGCATCGGCAAAGGCATTGCCTGCGGTCTCCAATTCCTGCTGTTCAAGCGCGACCATGCCGCGCACGGTGTGGTACTTGATGGCATCCAGGTCTTCGGCCTGGGTGTCGACGTTCTTCAATGCTTCAGCGGCGCGCGCATATTCGCCATCACGGACCAGCACCACGGCCAGCTCGACGTAATCGACGTCCGCGTTGGGGTCGGTTTTGGCCGATACCGGTAGCGCGGTTAGACACATCAGCATCAGCATCAGCAGCAACAGCAGCATCAGCTTCTGTGGCAGTGGCGGCAGCCACGATGCCCTAGTTGCCAAGCCCGAAAGCATCGCGGGTACCGCCGCTCCCACAGGGGTTTCGGCCTGCGCCTTTGCATCGGAAAATTTCAGGGTGCTCATGACAGATCAAACCGCACGCGTTGGGTCGCCCACACACGCACGTTTTCGCCGCGATAACTGGCTGGCTCGAATGTCCATGTCTGCACACCCGCGACCGCCACTTCATCGAATACGCCGGCCGGCTGTGATTCCAGCACCTTCACCTTCTCGACTTGGCCAGTCGGCCCGATCAACACGCTGAGCAACACATAGCCCGTCACCCCGGTGGCCTTGGCGCGTGGCGGGTAACGCATCGGTGTCTGCACGATGGGGCGCGGCTGCACATCGACACTGTCGTCGGTCATCACCACATCTTTGCTGTCACCGAGCAAGCTGGTGCCGATGTCGAGCTCGCTTGAATCAAAGGTCGGCAAGCCAAAGCTCAAGCCTGCCAAGCCCGAGTCGATGCCCAGTATCGGCGTCGGTGCGGTGCGCGCCGGCTTGCGTTTGACCGGCTCGGGTTTGCGCACCGCGTCCTGTTGCGGCGGCTTTTCCTTCTTGATCACTTCAATGCTGGAAAACGCCTGCCCGTCGCCCTCATCAGGCCGCGACAATTGGGTATTCATCGTCACGATCATGGTCATCACCGCCATCAAGCCGATAACAGCGCTGCAGGCGCCGACCAAGCGAGGATGGCGAAAATTGATCACGACGGTTTAGCCCTCGCCCGCTTCGGCAACGGTGGCGACACCGACGTCTTCAGCGCCGGCCATGCGCGCCGCGTCGACCACGTCGATAAGTTTCTGTGACGGTACCTGGGCATCGGTGACGACCAACACCGACTTCTGGGTCATGCCTTTCAACATGTCGCGCACGCGGCTTTGAATCACCCAAGTGCGAATGGGCTCGCCTTCCAGATACGTTTCGCCCTGTTTGTCGATATACAGCCGCACGGCCTTGGTCGAGGCCACTGTCTGGCTTTGGGCG
>JBBQQV010000447.1:0-2797 GCA_038215505.1 Lysobacterales bacterium | reverse complement strand
CCTGCCGTGAAAATCCGCTAGGCTGGCGACTGGTCAAATCAACGAGACGAACATGCGCATTGCGTCGGCGATTTTTGCGCTGTTGATGCTGTTGCCTTCACTTGCAGAGGCACAGTCAAGCAAGGCGATTCCGCCTGCATTGGTTGACTGGGTGCCTTGGGTGTTGGAAGGCCACGAGCATCAGGCTTGCCCGTTTATGCTCGGGCAAAGGCCTGGCGGTGAGGAAGAGCACCTTTGCGCCTGGCCGGGTCTACTTGAGATCGATGTCAGCGCTGACAGTGCACGCTTCGGGTTGTCGTGGACTGTGCTCAAAGACTCCTGGTTGCGTCTCCCCGGCGATAGCCGCCTGCGTCCACAGGACGTCACCGTCGATGGACGCAGTGCCGTCGTACTGATGAACGGCGGCAACCCAATGCTGCGTTTGCAAGCGGGCCGTCAGCGCGTGGAAGGTCGACTGACTTGGACCAAGCGGCCGACCACTCTGCCAGTGCCTGAAAGCATCGCAATGGTCTCCCTGCGTTTGGATGGGTCGCTCATCCCGGTGCCGGAACGTGATGGCGATCAGCTGTGGTTGGGCCGCGTCGCCACCGAAGTGGGTGCTGATACCTTGGACTTTCGGGTGTTCCGCAGGCTCGACGACGGCCTGCCTATGCGCTTGACCACGCAGATCAACTTGGAAGTCTCCGGCCGCGCGCGTGAGGTCAGTCTTGATCAAGCCTTGCCCGAAGGTTTTGCGCCAGTCGCCATCCAATCGCAGTTGCCAGTCGCGATGCTGGCAGACGGTGGCCTGAGAGTGCAGCTGCGGCCGGGCACCTGGCCGGTGACGATTGAAGCCCGAGCCTTGCAGGTGCAGGAGCAGGCAGGACCGCCGGCCGCATCGCCGCCGTGGCCGACGGAAGAGATATGGAGTTGGCGCGCCGCGCCCGAATTGCGCGTGGTTGAAGTGGAGGGCGGTACGCCGGTCGATCCCGCACAAGTCGGTGCGCCCTGGGGTGAGCCCCTGCCAACCATGGTGTTGGATCGCAACCAGAAATTGAGCGTGGTTGAACGCAGCCGGGGCAAAGACGCCGAGCAGGCGCATCGACTCAATCTGCGCCGCGAATTGTGGCTGGCATTTGATGGCGCCAGCGTGGTCTCGCGCGATCAGCTGAGTGGTCGCTTGGCAGCGGTGGGGCGCTTGAACGTCACCGCGCCGTGGACCCTGCAACGCGCGTCTGAGACCGGCGGCGATCTGCTGGTCACCGAAGATGAGTCCGGGCAAGCCGGCGTGGAATTGCGCAATCCGCAGTTGAACATGCAGTCGACCGGGCGTCATGGGGGTCGCGGCAGCATGCCGGCGAGCGGCTGGGCGGTGGACGTGGAGACCATGAGCGCCGTGCTGAACCTGCCACCTGGCTGGCGTTTGTTCGCCGCCCGAGGTGTGGATCAGGCGCCGCAGACTTGGGTGGGGCAGTGGTCGCTCTTGGATATGTTCCTGTTGGCGGTCGCGGGACTGCTCGCGTTTCGCCTGCATGGCGTGGGCTTTGCGGTGCTGGTGTTGGCCTATTTGGCGCTGGGATATCACGAGGAGGATTCGCCGCTGTGGAGCGTGCTGGGGGTAATCGCGCTGGCGTTGTTGCTGGGTGTGCTCAGCGCTGGCCGCTTGGCCAAAGTGTTGCGGGCGGCGCGTGCGGTGCTGTTGGGTCTCGCGTTTGTGCTGGCGCTGCCATTCGTCGCACAGCAATTGAAGTTGGCCCTGCATCCGCAGCTTGAGCGCAGTGCGGTTGAAAGGAATAGCGACTATGGGGACGCGTATCTGGACGCGGTTACGGTTGCCGGCACTCGTTTGGATAGCAGCAGGGCTGAGAGCCAGGACTATGCGGAAATTGCGGCAGCCGCTGCCACAGCGCAGGAGGCAACACCCATGGCAATGGCACCACCCGCACCGCCGCCATCGCCCATGCCGCAATCCAAAGCCAACATGCTCCAGCGCCAACAACTCAACGCCTACCCCGACGACGCCGTGCTGCAAGCCGGCCCGGGCACGCCTGATTGGCGCTGGCAGCGCATCCAGCTGGGTTGGTCAGGGCCGGTATTGGCCAGCCAGTCGATGGACCTGTGGTTGTCACCACCTGGGTTGACCCGATTGCTGCGTGTGCTTGCAGTGGCGCTGCTGATTGCCCTGCTGCTGCGGCTGACCCATGCGGCCACGCCGTTGCCGCGTGCATGGTTGCGCGGCCGGGCTACCCCAGCTGTCGCACTGTTGGTGCTCTCGCTGACCTTCGCGTCGCCGCCCGCCGATGCCGCGGACTATCCATCGACCGAGCTGTTGGACGAGCTGCGCGAGCGCGTACTGGAAGCACCCAAGTGCGCGCCGCAATGCGCCAGCTTGGATGTTGTTGAAGTTGAGCTGGTCGGCGATGAATTGCGAGTTGCCTTGGTTTTGCATGCCGAAGCCGATGTCGCCGTGCCCTTGCCTGATCCAGGCAAAAGCGCGGCACCGCTGCGCGCCGAACTCGGTGGTAGTGAGGTTCCGATCACGCGGCAACGCGGGCAATCCTGGCTGAGTTTGCCGCGTGGCGTGCAGCGGGCGCAGTTGACTTGGCGGATCGCCGCGGTGGACCAGCTTGATCTGCGCTTTCCGATGATTCCCGGTGCGGTGGCGGTGCGCGCTGCGGGTTGGGAAAGCGGCAGTCTGGATGGCAGTCGCTTGCTCGGGGACACGCTACAACTGCTGCGGTTGCGCGTATCCGAATCAGATTCCGATGCGCAAGCAACGGCTGCCGTGGCGCAGGAGTTTCCACCCTTCGTGAGGGTC
>JBBQQV010000446.1:0-2801 GCA_038215505.1 Lysobacterales bacterium | reverse complement strand
GCTCCGACCCCGACGCCGTGGTTGATCCGCAGCTGCGCGTCAACGGCGTAAAAGGGTTACGCGTGGTCGATGCGTCGGTGATGCCGAACCTGATCGGCGGCAATACCAATGCACCCACCATCATGATTGCCGAGCGCGCAGCCGACTTGATTCTGGGACGGATGATGGGCGCTGCACCGGCAACGGCGAGCAGGGCGGCTTGATTGAGGCGCCTGAAAAGCCTCGCGCCTTCCGACGCTCCCACGGATCCAAGAGCGGGCACTCGCCTGAAAGTGGCTTTGCTTAACGATCCAACACCGGCGGCAGCGGGCAGTGCAAGCAGGCGCAGATCGTACGCAGGAGTTCGGATTCGGCCACATTGAGGCGGCCGTCGTGACCGCTGGTCAAGACCAGAGCTTCCACCAGCAACTGCTTGCCCATTGGCTGCAAGTCATCCAGCGCCGGTAAGGCACGATCCAAGGCGGCGAGCCAATCCGGTGGCGGCGAATAGTCGGATTGGGAGTGCGGCAGCACGTGTGCCATGCCGGCATTGAAGGCTTGTCTGGCTTGCTGGGCGTTGCTGTGGCCATGTTCGGCGAGCACGCCGAACAGATCGCTCAAGAACCCGGCGACGGCAGGCAATTTGCGCTTGCCGTTGGCGGAATACTTGGATGGATCCAGTGCTTCGATGACTTGCGTGCGCAACAAGCGAGCGAGGCAGTATTCGAACAAGCCAACCTTGGCATCGATATGAATCAGCGCCTCGGTACAGGCGATGAAGCGATGCAGTTCGGGACGCGGACGCCGCCGCAGCGCAGCAAATGCCATCGATGCCAACGGCAAGCGCAGAGCCGCATGCATTTCATGCGTCGCCGCCGCCAACGCGTCCGCGCGACCAGCAATCGGCGCGCCCAAGCTCTCCATAATCGCCGCCATCTGCCTTTGCCGCAGGTCAACATCGGCATCCAGCAGCATCGCCAGCACTAGCGCCAGGGCACCATCATGCGAATGTGCAGCGGTGCTTAGCAATGCGGGAATCGCGTCGAGCAGATTGCCGGCTCGGCGGTAATCATCGCCCGCCGGATGCGCAATTTGATTGATGACATCTGCCGGCGAAACGCTGTTTTGAGTGCGCGTGGAAGGTAGCGCCGGTGGCTGACGGCGAGTGTCAAAACCAAGCGCTTGATCTTCGGCCAGCCCCGACGGCGGCGTTTCGCGATAACGCGTCTTCACAGCCGCCAAGGCCTTTGCATCGAACTGCGGCTCCAACGCCTGAATACGCTCGAGCATCGGGGGATGCGTCGCCATCAGCGACGAATAACCGACGCCATCACCAAACAACATATGGCTGACTTCTTCGGTGTCAGCAGCCGCTAACTTCGAGCCTTCGGCGACGCCGGCAATTTTTTTCAGCGCACCGGCCAAGCCCTCGGTTTGCCGGGTGAACTGGACTGCCGAGGCATCAGCCAGGTACTCACGCTGACGCGACACACCGGCCTTGATCAAGCGTCCAAAAAACACGCCGACATAGCCGATGACGACCAAAGACAAGGCAATCGCGAGTATGGCTGCTACACCTTTCGAATCGCGCCCGCCGCGCGAGTGCTCGAGTACTTTGCGACCCGCAATACCCAACACGAGGATGCCAAACAGGACACCCATCAGGTGGATGTTCAGGCGCATGTCGCCATTCAGAACATGGCTGAATTCGTGCGCGATGACGCCCTGCAATTCGGCACGATTGAGCTGTTCCAAGGCGCCGCGGGTGACCGCGATGGCGGCATCATTGGGCGAATAGCCCGCCGCAAATGCGTTGATGCCGGCTTCGCTCTCCAACACAAAAATGGCTGGCACCGGCACGCAGGAAGCGATGGCGATTTCTT
Source organism: Lysobacterales bacterium (assembly GCA_038215505.1). Taxonomy (GTDB): domain Bacteria; phylum Pseudomonadota; class Gammaproteobacteria; order Xanthomonadales; family Xanthomonadaceae; genus JANNWF01. Next base: position 939 of record JBBQQV010000446.1, on the reverse strand, counting down.
CAACCACATTGCGCAGTCGACGCAACTGGATGTCGTCGGTTTGCTCAGGCACCGGCACGCCGCCCAACTGACGCGCGACGGCGGTGCCGCCGTCACGCAAGGATGCGATGCGCACCAGCGAGGCGATACTGATCAATGCCACCGTGCCCAGCGCCGACGCCAGCAACAGGCCGAGATTATTGCTGAGGAAGGGAAGCAGTCCGCCTGCCGCCTCGACCTGCTCCGGCGCGCTCCCCGCAATCGCCGCCACGACGACACCTGTCACTGCACAGACGATGGCGACAACGGCCAATGCAAACAACAGCAGCAGACGCTTGGTGCTGCGTCGCGCCACCTCCTGCCGTTCAAAAAAATTCATGGCGAGATTTCAGGCATCGGAGATCCGCAACCCGGCACCAACAGACTTAGAATTGCACCTTCGGCGCTTCACGCTTTTGTGCCTCGTCGCTGCCAATTTCCAGCAGCGCGGCGGCCATGAAATTGAACATGCCGGCGAAGATATTGTTGGGAAACACTTCACGCCGGTTGTTGTAGGTCATCACTTGGTCGTTGAACGCTTGCCGTGCAAACGCGACCTTGTTCTCGGTGGTGGTCAACTCTTCGCTGAGCTGCATCATGTTCTGGTTGGCTTTGAGATCGGGATAGCCTTCCGACAGCGCGAACAACCGGCCCAACGACTGCCCAAGGGAGTTTTCAGCGCCGCTGAGCGCCTGCATGGCGACAGCATCCCCAGGATTGGCCGAGGCTGCTTTCTGCGCACTGACCGCTCCATTGCGGGCGTTGATCACGGCCTCCAGGGTGTCGCGCTCGTGCGCCATGTACTGCTTGGCGATGGCGACCAGATTTGGAATCAGGTCATGCCGGCGGTTGAGCTGGACATCAATCTGCGCAAACGCATTCTTGAACCCATTTCGCGCGGTCACCAGGCCGTTGTAGATG
>JBBQQV010000445.1:0-2813 GCA_038215505.1 Lysobacterales bacterium | reverse complement strand
CGCGATGGCTTTGTGCTCGGCGATGGCGCCGGCATTCTGGTGCTCGAAGAATATGAAGCTGCCAAGGTCCGCGGTGCACGCATCTATTGCGAACTCGCCGGCTTCGGTGCCAGTTCCGACGCCTTCCACATGACCGCGCCCAGCGAAAATGGTGACGGTCCCGCGCGCTGCATGACGATGGCGTTGAAAGATGCCGGAGTGAATGCAGACGAAGTGGATTACCTGAATGCGCACGGCACGTCGACGCCGCTCGGCGACCTCGCCGAGACGCTGGCGATGAAGCGCGCGCTGGGTGATCACGCCTACAAGACCATGATCAGTTCCACCAAGTCGATGACCGGTCACCTGCTGGGTGCTGCCGGCGGCGTGGAGGCCATCTTCTCGATCCTGGCGCTGCACCATGGCGTCATTCCGCCGACCATCAATTTGCACAATCCGGGTGAAGGCTGCGATCTCGACTACGTGCCGAACGTGGCCCGCGAGAAAGCGATCAGGGTTGCAGTCTCGAATGGTTTTGGCTTTGGCGGCACCAATGGCACCTTGGTTTTCCGCAATCTCTGAGCCAAAGGACTAGCGGCGCTTGAGGTGGCAGTGGGTGGCCGCATGCTGATTTGCGAACTGGCAACGCTGCCGGACTTGTTGGCACTGCAAGCAAGCGCACCCAAGCGCTTTCCGTTGTTGTTGGAGAGTGTCGCCTTGGGCGCGCGCGCGCGCTACGATTTGCTGCTGGCGACCGACGGCACTGGGCTGCGGCTGAGCGCGGAAGGTGGATTAAGCGGGCTCGATGGCGCGCCCTTGGCGGGCGGCTTCATCAATGCGCTCGATCATGCGTTTGCCAATGCACAAGGGTCGCGCGGCGAGTGCCCAGAAGACCTGCCGTTCGGTGGTGGTTGGGCGCTGTATCTGGGTTACGAACTGGCGGCGGAAATAGAGCCCAGTCTGAGCTTGCCATCGGGTCCGGCCCAACTGCCGTGTGCGCAGGCTTGGCGATGTCCGGCGGCGGTCATCATTGATCGTGAGAAGGCGAGAGCGTATGTGGTTGCCGAAGCCGACCATTCAGCGTTGTTCGAGCCGCTTTGCGCTGCGGCCGCAGCGGCTTTGCCGTTCCTGAATCATGCGCTTCCGACGGCGCAAGTGGTGGAAGAACCCGAAGGGCAGTTCACCCGCAGCGTCAATCGGGTCATCGACTATCTGGCCGCAGGCGATGTTTTCCAGGTCAATCTATCGCGAGCATGGGCCGCCAGCTTTGCGTCCACGCCGGATCCGATTGCGCTGTATCAAAGGTTGCGCGAGTCCAGCCCAGCGCCGTTTGCGGGCCTGTTGCTTGCCGACGATTGGACGCTGCTCAGTTCATCGCCAGAGCGTTTGGTGAGTCGACGCGGCGAGCGCATCGAGACGCGGCCGATTGCTGGCACTCGCCCACGTGCCCAGGGCGATGACGATATCGCCCGCATTCGCGAGTTGGTCGAGCATCCCAAAGAGCGCGCCGAGCACATCATGCTGATCGACCTTGAGCGCAATGATCTGGGTCGCGTCTGCGCAACTGGCAGCGTGAGTGTCGACGCCTTGATGGAGGTGGAAAGTTATGCCGATGTCCACCACATCGAGTCAACCGTCAGTGGTCGCGCCCGTGCAGGCTTGACGCCGGGGCAACTGATTCGCGCGGTGTTTCCGGGTGGCACCATTACCGGGTGTCCGAAAGTCCGCTGCATGCAAATCATCGCCGAACTCGAAGGTGTGGGTCGTGGCCCGTACACCGGGGCCATCGGGTGGCTTGACCGCAGTGGCGACCTAGACCTCAACATTCTCATTCGCAGCGCTTGGCTGAGTGGCAATCAGCTGGGGATGCGAACTGGTGCGGGGATTGTTATCGACTCTGATCCAGAGTTTGAACTGGCGGAAACCCGCGCCAAGGCACGCGGGTTGTTGCGGGCAATTGCTGCCAATGGATGAGCTGTTCACTACGTCGAGCCTGGTCGATGGTGAGTTCTGCAACGTGCTGCCGGCAGACGACCGTGGACTCGCCTACGGCGACGGCTTGTTCGAAACTGTGCTCATTTTTTCCGGGCAGCCGGTGTGGTGGCCCGAACACCTTGATCGCCTGCGTCGTGGCGCGGTGCGGTTAGGGATCGAGCCGCCTGCCGATGCGCTGTGGGATGCAGATGCCGCCAAGCTCATGAATGCGAACAGCGGCTGCTCGCCATTCGTCCTCAAACTGATCCTGACCCGCGGCAGTGGTAGCCGCGGCTACGCACCCTCGCCGACGTCGCTGCCACGGCGGATCGTGCAGCTTCGGCCAGCACCGGTCATCGATGCCGGATGGCGTCGCGATGGCGTTCGCCTGCGCTGGTGCGACTTGCGGCTGTGTTTGCAGACACGACTCGCCGGCATCAAGCACCTGAATCGCCTGGAGCAAGTGTTGGCGAGGGCAGAATGGAGTGACGCTGACATCGCGGAAGGGGTGCTGTTGGACGTGGAAGAAAACGTGGTCTGTGCGACTGCGGCCAACATATTCGTCGTCCGAGATCGTCACTTGGTGACGCCCGCCGTCGAGCGTTGTGGCGTCGCTGGCGTGTGTCGGATGCATCTCTTGAACGTGATGGGCGCCAGCGTAAGGTCGGTCAGTGTTACCGACCTGCTGTCTGCTGAAGAGTTGTTTGTCTGTAGCAGCGTGCGCGGTATTCTGCCGGTGGCCGCGCTCGGCGATCAGCGCTGGCCGATCGGACCGGTCACGCGCCAGTGCATGGCCTTGCTCGCCAGCACCATTCCCGCCTTTGCCGATCACGCCCTCTGATGGCTAACCCATCCAAGCC
>JBBQQV010000444.1:0-2838 GCA_038215505.1 Lysobacterales bacterium | reverse complement strand
TACTTCTAGGAAAGAGTTTATTGGCCCTTGGACCCGCGATGGTGGCGGCTGGTTTGACGGGTCGGTATTCACCGTCTTTGGCCTGAAACCGGCGAGAGCTGGGTGGATTTGCGATCTAGCCTAGCCGATTTAGGCAGGTTTTTGCCGAATCGGGCGCAGGCGATTTCTCGCCTGTCGCCAAGCGTGTTCGCCGCCAGCGCGCGCAGGTGGTTTCGCGGAAAGTCACGTTGGCTGAGGCGATCAAGTTCAATCGTGCCGAGGCCATTGGCGCCGCGGGTAGCGTCTAAGAGGGAAGGGCGCTGTAGTTTCGGTGAAGAAGTGGCTGGAACAGCATGGAGTGAAGTCATGAAAGTTATGACGGTAGATGGATACAACGCAAAGATTGAATACGACCCTGAGATTGACCTGTTCAGGGGGAGATTCTTGGCCTGACAGGCGGAGCGGACTTCTATGCAAAGAATCCCCAGGAACTCCGGTCAGAGTTCAAGAATTTACTGAATGTCTTTCTTGAGGTTTGCAAGGGAAAAGGTATAAATCCGCGGCGCAACCACTCCGGGAAGGTCAATCTTCGGATTCCGCCCGAGCTTCCCGAAAAGCTCGCCATCGCTGCGCAGGCGGAAGGCAAGAGCATTAACAGGCTAGCCCAAGAAGCCCTTGCGCGTCGCGTCGCGGTCTGATGACTAATCCCGCCTGAAACCGGCGAGTCCCGGATTTATTTGCGTTCGATCCCAGCCGATTTGCGCGGCTTTTTCGAATCAAGCGTAAGCGATTTTGTCTACCGCTTCGTTAGGGTCGCTGCACGCGATGGTCGGCGTGCTTTTTGGCGTTCTTGATGAAGTAGGGAGCCCGCAGCTCAAGGCAAGGTGAAACGCATCGGCAAAGTCAAAGCCAGCTTCGTGCCAGTCGATCACCTAGGCAGTAAGCTGCCCATCATTCAGCGTCACGTTCCGCAGGCCACAAACGTGCCTGCAGGCCGTGCAGATGTCGGTGGGGTTCAAGTCGAAGGCCGCGCGCAAGACCCATTCGTTCTCAAGGAGTACGGTCTCGGGGATTTGCATGTGTTAGGAAGCAACGACTTGATCAAAAAATGCGCGCACCCGAATGAGCGACTAGGCGCTGGCCATGCGGACTGGGCAGGTCAGGGCGATCACGCATGCCGGTGATTGCAGACAGCGGCTGAGGCAAGATTGCTACACCTCCGGTGTTTGCCCGGAACCGGCACATGGCGATTGACGAAATGCAGGATCGAGTGAGAAGTTGGGGATCCCGATCTCGCTACATTCTCGCCGCTGAGGGCGCACGACTCGCGATGCCGATGTCCAGAGACTTGCTGTTGGTCGATTGGGTCCCGTGTCCGCAGCGAGGCGGGCAGTGACCAAGTCTGCAAATGACTGGGTAAAACTCGGGGAAAGCGACCTCGCGACGTTCGGGCGCATTCGCGGGCCGCTGCGCCTGTGGCTGCTCGATAGCCACGGCCGACGTGGGCTGCGCGAGGGGACGATAGGGGCCGCGAGTGCGGTCATGAGCCTAGCCTGGGTGCACGTGTTCGACGGCAGCGCGCTGTGGGTAATGCTGCACATGGTTATCGCGCTGATCGCCGAGGGCGTGGGTTCGGTGGTTGAGACCCGGCGTTCACCCGCAGCGTCAGGCAAGCCGTTTCTGACGCCGGCTCACGCGCTTGCGTTCGCGCGTGGTGTAGTCGGTGCGTTCGCGCTGCCGCGCTGGCACGAGCATCACGGCCGCATTGCGGCCAAACAGATGGCGGGTGCCCGCTCGCTGGCAAAAGGATCAGCGGCAGTCCCGGCTCACGAGGGCTTGAAAGTATCACTCGTCTCCGCGCTGCCGAAGCCCTTGGCAGCGGTTCTTACGATCCTGAAATGGATTGTTGTGTCCGCGATCAGCGTGCTGATGCTCGTCTTGCTCGGCGGCTGGTTCTGGATGCTCGTCAAACCGATGGTGTTGTTGTTTGACCGTGCACAGTGGTGGGGCCTGGCGCTGTTCGCGACGATCAACGCCCTGCACAGCTGGTCGGTATGGCGCGAATGTAAATCAACACCTGCCAGCGAGCCATGGCAGTACCGATGGTTCATCGACGAGACCCCGCGTTTGGGGCAGCTGGGCTGGTGGAATCACGACAAGCGACTGATGCTATTTGCGGCGTGGATCATCGTGCTCTTCATGTTCATCCTGACTGGTGCCGCATCGAACGACGCGCCTGGCCTTGGGGTCGCTTATGCAGCGCGTTTCGAAGCCCGCCTGGTCCCAATCCTGACCGTGCTGTTGGCGGGGTCGGCTCTGTTGCATCTGCTGCTGCTTGCAGCGCCACGGCATGCGCGACGGCTGGTGTTGATGCTCGACGCGTTTGATCCAGGCACCGCAGCCAAGGCGATCAAGGGGCCGCGACGCCCGAGCGATCAGGAGCGAGCGAGTTCTGGCGCATCGACAAAACCTCCGCGAGGCTGAGCCGACAGGTTGCAAGCGCGACGTTGCCTGAAGTTGCCTTGAAGTTGCCTTGAAGTTGCCAATTTCATCGCGCGCAACCCGATCCGCTGGCGACACCGATGGCAGCCGATAAGGCGCAACAAGCGCTTTGAAATCGCCTGATGGCTAAAACCTGGAAACCGCGGTGGGACGCAAGCCCGGCCTCACACCCCGGCAGTTGTCTCGGCTGCCGATGCCGCGCGACCCGCATCGCTAAACCACGCTTCGACGGTGCCTTTCAGTTTGAACGTCATCGCGTTGCCGCGGCGGTCGAGTGAGTGGCCGACGGGCACGCGTATCCAGCCTTCGCTGATGCAGTATTCCTCGACATCGGTGCGTTCCTTGCCGTTGAAGGCG
>JBBQQV010000443.1:0-2839 GCA_038215505.1 Lysobacterales bacterium | reverse complement strand
GGCCGCTGCGGTTGATCGAGTTTGAGCGGCGCCAGTGGATCGGCCAGCATGCGCAGGCCCTTCAGCACAATGCCGGGGGTCGATTGCGGCATGACGTTGCCGACCGAAATGGAACCCGCATTGCCGTACGAAGTTTCCCCGCCTGCCCCGCGCGGGTCTATCAGCAGCACCGCGTAGCCGCGCTGGCGCAGATGATGTGCGCAAGCGAGCCCCACCAAGCCTGCGCCCAGCACCGCGACCTCGGTGGCATGTGTGTGTGCCTTCACTTTCAATGCTCGGCGCGAATCGGCAGGTCGAAGCTCTGCACCGGCGCATCGGCAACGGGCAACGAGTAATGCCACCACTCGAGTTCGTAATTGCGGAATCCCTGCGCCTGCATGGCGGCCCGCAACGCATGCCGATGCGCGCGCTGGGACTGACTCACCGACGCGCTGTCGGTATGCGCCGAGGGATCGAAGAAGTCGTAAGGCGTGCCCATATCCAGCGATTCGCAATGGCTGCCGTCGGCGGCGCATTGCAGCAAGGTGAGATCCAGCGTATCGGCGCGGCTGTGACCGGAGTGCTCGGCAATGTAATCAGGCACCAGCGCCGATTTATCCAAGGCCGGGTAATACGCGGCCTTTGTTGCCTGGTCCTGCAGGTCGCGCGCCCAACGCATGAAGTGCGCCACCGCGCGACGCGGCCGGTAGCAATCGAAAATGTGCAGGCGTTGCTGCTTGGCGCGCAAGGATTGTTCGACGCGGACCAGCGCCTCGGCAACGCCTCGTAAAAGATAGCAGCGCGGCGCTTCATAGCCATCAATGCGTGCACCGACAAAGTTGTCGGTGCCGGCGTAACGCATGTCGAGGCTGATGTCGGCAAGCAGTGTCCTGATGTCGACCATGCCAACGCTGGCGGGTGCTTCTGCGGGGTCCGCAGCCAGACTGACCGGCAGCGTGATCGCGCAGCATGCAGCTACCACGAACATCGCTGGCACCTTGCCAATTGCATGCATACCGAAGACTCTTATTGGAGGGCGTGACTGTGATGATGCGATGCCTGGGAAATGCAGTCCCGAAGGCATGTGTACCATGCGTGCTGGCGTCCAAAATGTCGACGCTGGTGAGTGCGCATTGACCGCCGTCGAACTCCCGGACTACCCAAAGATGGCTTCTCTTCTCGCTCCGGAAGAAGCTGCGCGCAGGGCGGATGAGGGTACGCTGTGAGATCGAAGCATCCCGCTGCTTGCGAACCCGCATCCGGCGCTGGGTGCCGCCTTCTCCCACCGGCTTAGTCCGGCGTTACCGTCTTCGATGTTTCAGACCCCTTCGAACCAAGCAATGTGATCGAGTCTGCACCCGTTTTCCTAGCTGTCTTGCTGCTGCTCTGCGGCGGCTTTAGTGCGTTGGAAAGCGCGACTCGCTGGCCAATATTCAAGGTCCTGCCGCCCATCGTGCTGATCTACCTGTGCGTGACCGCGCTCGCGGTTGGCGGCGCGTGGCAAGTCAATCAGCCGATCACCCAAACTCAATCCCTGCTGACCAAACAGTTGCTGCCGGCGCTGCTGTTCTTGCTACTGGCGACCTGCGACCTGCGCGCCATCATCGCGCTCGGTCCGCGTTTATTGGCGACGTTCGCCTGCGCCACCCTGAGCATCCTCCTGGCATTTGTGCTGGTTTACGCCACGCTCGGCAGCGTGTTGGGCGACGATGCGCCGCTGGCCTTGGCCACGCTGAGCGGTGGATGGATCGGCGGCACCGCCAATCTGTTGGCAGTGAAACAAGCCGTTGCGCTGCCCGACAGTGCCTTGACCCAGGTGCTGATCGCTGACGCGGTCTGTTACGCCGTGTGGGTGATGCTGTTGTTCGCCGCCGCGCCGCATGCAAAACGCTTCAATGCTTGGATTGGTGCGGATGATCGGACCACGCGCACGATTACCCACGTGGAAGGCGCGCCCACGCGTGCCACTGATGCTGGCAGCGTCCTGCTGTGGTTGGGCATCGCATTGCTGATCGGTTCCGCAGCCACGTGGACAGCGAGCAAGCTGCCGCAGTCCGACATGTTGAGCGCGACGTCATGGACCTTGCTACTGGTTACCGTCGCCGGCTTGCTGTGCGCGCGCACACCGTTGGCCCGTCTGCCCGGCTCAGCGCCATTGGGTTCGGCCTTGTTGGCGGTGGTGGTCGCGGCATTGGCGTCGCAAAGCACCTTTGCTGGACTCGCCTCGGCACCGCTGTTCGTGTTGGCGGGCTTCTGCATTCTCGCCGTGCACGCGGCCCTGATGTTGATGATGGCCAAACTGTTTCGTTTCGACTTGTTCGCCTGCAGCGTGTGCTCGTTGGCCAACATTGGCGGTGTTGCCTCGGCACCGTTGCTGGCGGCGCTGCATGCGCCTGCGTTGGCGCCGGTGGGCGTGCTGCTGGCCATGCTCGGCTACGTGCTTGGCACGGGGCTGGGCATCGCGTTGGCACCGCTTCTGCAGCAGGTCGCGGCTTGGTTGGGATACAGCGGATGAACACGTTATTGCATCGCTACACCCTAGGCTGGCTGCTGATCACGCTTGCATGTGCGGCGCATGCTGAAGTTCGGCAAGCGGACGACAATCCGCTGGGCCTGCGCAGCGAGCTGCTGACGCCCAGCTTTTGGATCCAGCGCGCGGAGGATGCACACGCCACTCGGCTTGAAGCCGACGCGATTGAGCGTTTGAATGCGTCGCTGCGCTCGCAGGATCCCTCGATTCACTCGCTCGACGCCTTCAAAGACCCATTGCCTGCCGCCGTAGTGCGAACGCGGATAACGTCACTGTCGGTGCCGCTGACAGCAAAGCGCTTCCTCGCCAACGGCCACGCCATTGCCGAGT
>JBBQQV010000442.1:0-2844 GCA_038215505.1 Lysobacterales bacterium | reverse complement strand
GCTGAGCATAGGCAGCGGTTGGCAGCAGCAAAAACCGCGGCTGCCGCTTGGCATCCAGCCAATCAATCAAGCTGCGCATGCTGGCCGCATCCATTGCGGTGCAGCCGGCCGTGGGTGAGCCGGGGGCGCGCCACAGGTGGGCGAAGATACAGCTGCCGGCGTTGCTTTCCGCCTGCGGGTTATGGGCGATAACGAAGCCCAGTCGATACAGATCATCGCCCTGCAAATGCAGATCGCGGCGCATGGGTTCGGTGTTGCCTTTGACGGCGGCTTCGCCCACTTCAACGCTGTCGACGATCTGATTGTAAAGCGGTGAGGCGGGCACATCGACGCAGACGTGGCCGGCTTGCATGGGCAGGTAATTCAACGCGGTGCTGACCGCGTCGGCGTAGCCGAACGCAGGGCCAATCGCGAACACGCCTGCCGGTGCGCGGCCGTCGCCTTCGTGCTTTTGCGGGTCCAGCGCTTGCGCGCTGGTCTGCGGCGGATGCAAACCCAATCCCCATGCACTGCCATTGCGACCGAGGCTGACTTCAGCCGCTTCGCCAATCACGTGCCAGTGACCGTCGCGCCGCTCAAATCGATGCAAGGTGCCGCTGCTGGCCTCCCAGTTCGCACTGACCACGGTCACCAGTTGTTGCTGCTCTTGCCAAACAAACGCTTGCCAAACAAACGCTTGCCTCTCGAATTCGGGAGGTTGAGAGACGGGCGATAGAGTGACGGGCGCTGCGCCAGCGGGACCAGCCATCAGCATGGCCAATGCGGCGGCAAGCACGAACACGCGGATGCTTGGATGCAGCCTCCATTGACGCGTCCATCGATGGCTGCGCGCAGAGCCCCTTTGAATCCAAGTCTTAATCATTCAGTGCTTAACCCGGGAGCAGTTCAAGGCCATCAATCCCGCTCACGCCCAAGCCCGGCGCGTTGCCAATCGAGATTTGTGCATCATTGAAATCGACCCCGCAACGCACCGGATCGAGCAGGCATAGCGAGGGTACATCCAGATCGATTCTGGTAATGACTTGCGCCTTAGCCACTGCCAGATGCGCCGCCGCGGCGACGCCGATGCTGCCTTCCAGCATGCAGCCCATCATGCATTCGACGCCATGCAGTTGGGCGATATCAGCGATCCGAATGGCGTTTGAAATGCCGCCTGATTTCATCAGTTTGATGTTGATGATGTCGGCCGCGCGGCGCTGGATGATCTCGATGACATCCAAAGGCGCGTAGGCACTTTCATCTGCCATCACCGGCGTGTTCACGCGCTCGGTCACGTATTGCAGGCCGGCCAGATCGCTGGCCGGAACCGGTTGCTCGATCAGTTCCAGCACCACGCCGGCGCGCTCCAAGGTGTGCAATGCAAATACGGTCTGCTAGGCGGTCCAGCCCTGGTTGGCAACTAGGCGCAGGCGAGCGCGTCCCGCCACGGCGGCGTGGATGGCTTTGACCCGCTGGATATCGAGATCAATGTCCTTGCCCAGCTTGATTTTCAGCGCCGCAAACCCGCGCGCCACTGCCGCTGCCGAGTCGGCCACCATCTTTTCGACGCTATCAATGCTGATGGTGATGTCGGTATGGAGCAGCGGATTGCCGCCGCCCAGCAGTTGATACAGCGGCGCCCCGAAGCGCTGCGCCCATAGGTCGTAAAGCGCGATCTCCACCGCCGCCTTGGCACTGCTGTTTTTCGCCAGCGCCGCTTGCACTCGCTGGGTCAGGTGATTGAGGTCGGCAATATCCTCGCCGATCAAACCCGGCGCGATGGGTCCGCGAATCGCAGCGATGATGGAGCCATGGGTGTCGCCCGTAATCACCGCGGTTGCCGGCGCCGCGCCGTAACCGACCCGGCCGTCGTCGGTGTCAATCATCACCACGACGTCCTCCACCGCGTGCACGCTGCGCAGCGCGGTCTTGAACGCGGTCTTCAGCGGCACGCGCAGCATGCCCAAGCGGATGTTGGCGATCTTCATGACTGCGGGGCGTGTTGGAGGTTGTCGGCAAGCGCAGGTGCCGGCCGAATACGTTGGATGCGGGTGATCCGCTCGGTCAGCGGGGTGCCGTCGCTGGCAAACAAGGGCCGCAGCGGAGTGACCGCAACGCCATTCACGGGGAGTACGCGCGGCTTGCCGTGCGAGTTGCTCACGCTGACGCTGTGCACATCGTGGATCAGCCAGATTTCATGGTCGATTCGGCCAATGACCAGCATCACATGGCCGGGGATGTGGATGAGATCGCCAACGTCAAGGTTCGCCAAGGCCTTTTCGCGATCAGCCCCACTCGAACCTTCCAGGGTGACCCCGTCGAACGCCGGGCTGGCCGCTTGATCGCCGGTGTTTCGTGGCAGCACGATCCCCATACTGCGATAGACCTCGGAGACAAAGCCGCTGCAATCGCGGGCATTGAAGGCGTGACCCCAGCCATAGCGTTCGCCAAGAAAACGAAAGGCCTGACGAATGACATTGGCGGAGGTGTAGCGACGCGGAGCGTCTGCCAGCGGTTCACTGCGGGCGATCAAGGTGGGTGTCAGCCGCAACGAGCCGTCGTGCAAACGCTGCGGCAAATCGACCACCCAATGGGCCAGCGGCAATTGGCCATGAACCGCCTGGTGCAACCGCCATTGCCTTTGCCATGGCAGCCGCACGCCCATGTCCAATCTCAATTCGGAAAGCGCGCCCGCTTGCGGACTGCTGACCGTATGTGCGGTCGCGCCGATCACGGTCAGCGCTGGCGTCCGCCTCGCGTAGGCGAGCACTTCCTCGCGGTCGCCAATGGCAACGGCGGCGGCCTCGATCCATGCTGCGTAACGTTCGGAGACTGCAAACAGCCATTCGCCATCGGCTGACTGAT
>JBBQQV010000441.1:0-2852 GCA_038215505.1 Lysobacterales bacterium | reverse complement strand
GAGGAGATCATGAGCAGTGAGGTCAAAACGGTCGGCCCGAACAGCCGCGTGCACGGCTGCATGAAGATCATGACCGAGGCGCGCATCCGCCACTTGCCGGTACTTGAGGATGGTGTGGTCGTCGGCATGTTGTCGATTGGCGATCTGGTCAAAGCGGTGATCGAAGATCAGCAATTGGAAATTGACCAGCTGCAGCAATACATCGCGGGCTAACCTGGCCTGAGCGAACACTAAAAGTCGGCGTTTACGACGCGGCATGAACAGCTCTGCCATCGAGGCGCTGATCAAGCGCTTCGCCTCCCGCGTGCGCGCGCAGATCGCCGGCCATCGGCTGGATCGTTATGGCATCGACCCGGCGGATGTCGAGCAGGACGTGCATATCCGCCTATGGAAAGCGCTCGAGCGTGACCCGAATGCGCTGCTTCCTGCGTCTTACATCCAGAAGGTAGTGGCAAGCGTCCTGGTTGACGCCGTCCGTCGCGGCAGTCTGCGTCAGACAGAGGCGCTGCCCGAGGACGACGACGGCAACCAATGGGAACCAGCGACAGGCGATCCGCGTCCGGACCGCGTGGCCGCTGAATCCCGCCAGTTGGACAGGGTGGCGCAAGCGATTGCGCAAATTCCTGAACGCCGCCGGCGACCGCTGCAGCTTTATCTTCAAGGCTATACCGTCCCCGAAGTAGCCGATTTGTGCGCGCTTACCTTTGATGCCGCGCGCAAGCTGGTCTACCGGGGCTTGGCTGAAACCAAACAGCGCCTGCGCGATGCAGGCGAGGAAGGATTCGATGACTGACGACGCACTCAAACGCGCTTATCGCCTACTGACCGCAGGCAGCCCGAGTAACGGCCGTCTCACGGCCGACGGCCAAGCGGAAGCTGCCGGCCCGATCGGCACTGACACGCTGGCTGCGCTGGCCAATGCAGATTATCCCGAGGCGAAGCGCGACCGGTACTTGGCGGCAGTGGCGGAGTCCGCGCAGAACGCCGACCTGCTACGTGCGCTGCGTGCGCTCAGCACCGATGCCTCCGCGCTGAGTGCCGATGTCGAAGCATTGAGCGGTCAACCGCGCGGGCGATCCACAGCAATTCCGCGACCGGTGTTGCGCTCCATCCGCTGGTATGCGCTGGCTGCCAGCATTGCAGTGGCAGGCGTCGTCGGTCTGGTGATGAAGGCGACCGTGAGCGTTGAATCGGCATCAGCGGATCATGCGAGCATTGTCACCGCGACCGACGCCGCAATCGACCAGAGCAGCGAAACTGGAAATGCCAATGGTGGCAAGATCATGATGGCTTCGTTCGAGGGCTCGTCAGCGAGCGCAAATGACGGCTCGAACAAGCCGACCATTTTCGTAGGCGACTTTGATTCTTGAGCTGACTGGCCAAGGCTGAAACGAGCCCAGGGTTAAAACGAGCCCAGGGTTAAAACGAACTTTGCGCTTACTCGAGTCCGCAAGTGCTTCCGCAAGTGCTTGCGCGGAACCTGCGCTGCCGACAAGACAGGCTCGCGTATCTCAGGACAATATCCGCGAGTAGTCGGCCACTTGCGAATACACCGCGACAAAGTGGCAGACGCTGCCGAGGATGACGAAGCCGTGCCAGATGGCATGGGCGTAGCTCATCCGGCGGCTCATGTAGAACAGCGTGCCTAACGTGTAAGCAATGCCGCCGGCCAGCACCCAGCTCAACGTCCATGTCGACAACAGACGCAGGCTGGGTTCGATGGCGACCAAGGCGATCCAGCCCATGCCGATGTAGATCATGGTCGACAAACCTTTGAAGCGGCCGGTGAAAAACAGCTTGAACACGCAGCCCACAATGGCCAAGCCCCAGATGATGCCAAGCAGCGACCAGCCCCACGGCCCGCGCAGGCCGACCAAGGCAAATGGCGTGTAGGTGCCGGCAATCAGCAGGAAGATCGCGCAATGATCAAACACCTTCAGCCGCGCCTTGGCCACCGTGTGCGGAATCGCGTGGTAAAGGGTTGACGCGAGATACAGCAGCAACAAGGTGACCCCATAGACGATGGCGCCAGCCAGTTGCCAGCCATCACCAAACAAGGCCGACAAGGTGATCAACACCGACGAGCCCGCCAGCGCGGCGGCGGCAGCGAGGCCGTGAGTCAGGGCACTGGCAACTTCCTCGCGGACAGTCGGTTCGGCGTTCATTGGCAGGCATACGTTGGCGCCGGAAGCGCGAGCAAGCGCCGATGGTGCCAGATCAAAGCGACAGTAGCGGTTGCGCGCCGTCCGGACCAACGTGGGACGTTTAACGAGCAGCAGCTTTCACCCCACGCTTACCGACTGCGCATGTTCTCGGGTGGCGGCGAAACGCACCTCAGGGGCGCGTTCTTGGGCGAGTTGCAAGTTGACCCGCGTGGGCGCGATGTAGACCAGCTGATTGGCGCCATCCAAGGCCAGATTGACGGCATTCTTCTCGCGAAAATCTTCCAGCTTCTTGGCGTCTGCGCAGTGCACCCAGCGCGCGGTACTGACTGCGACCGGCTCGAACGTCGCTTCGACCCCGTACTCGTCCTTCAACCGATAGGCGACCACCTCGAACTGCAAGGTGCCGACCGCGCCCAGGATCAAGTCGTTGCTCATCAAGGGTCGGAAAAACTGGGTTGCGCCTTCTTCGCTCAACTGGGCCAAGCCCTTCTGCAGCTGCTTCAACTTGAGCGGATCACGCAGGCGCGCGCGGCGAAATAGTTCCGGGGCGAAGTTGGGAATGCCGGTGAAACTCAGCGATTCGCCTGCGCTGAAGGTGTCGCCAATCGAGATGGTGCCGTGGTTGTGCAGGCCGATGACGTCGCCCGGGTAGGCGGTCTCGACGATCTCACGATCGCTGGCCATGAA
>JBBQQV010000440.1:0-2867 GCA_038215505.1 Lysobacterales bacterium | reverse complement strand
CTTCGCCCAAAGTCAGCAGTGCAAGCAGCCAGTTGTTGCGGCTGTGGTCGTTGGTCTCATAGCGCCGGCTGCCAAAACGGTGGGCGAGGGAGTTGATCGTCACCGTGACGTGGAACAGCACCACGGTTGACACAAAAAAGCCCCAAAACAGCAATTGGCCGGCTGACGTTTCCAGCTGTGGTGCTGCTGTTTCCAGCCAACCACCAATAAAAAACAGGCCGACCGCGAGCGCTACCGGCAGCAGCAAGTCAAAACGATCCAGCCATCGCAATTCCGGGAAGCGTTGCAAGTCCTTGATCGCCGCCCAGTCGGTGCGGAAGCCACGCGGAGTCAGGAACCAGCCAATGTGACTCCACAAGAACCCATGTTGCACCGGCGAGTGAAAATCGAGTTCCGTATCGGAATGGCGATGGTGGTTGCGATGGTGCGAGGCCCACCACAAAGGTCCCCGCTGTACGCTGGATGCGCCAATCAGGGCGAATACAAACTGCACCAGGCGCGAGGTCTTGAACGCTTTGTGCGAAAAGTAACGGTGATAAAAGCCGGTGATTGCGAACATCCTCACCAGGTACAACGCCAACGCGACCGCGACTGCAAACCACGAGACACCCACCCAAAAAACACCCACGCACGCGATATGCATGCCAATGAATGGCAGCACCCGCAGCCAGTCAATGGTCTCAGATGGCGCGTCATCGGCGTCGTTGGCCGCCGTGTCGAACCAGCGCAACAGAGCGATCCAAGCGCGGCGAAGCGGGGTATGCGGTGTAAGCATGGGATTGGACATGGTTCCAACTAGTGGGGCGCAGCTTTGAGGGGGCAGCTTTCAGGATGCAACTTTCAAGGTGAAACTTTCTGAAGCGTGCGGTGAGGTCTGAGTGAATCGGTTACTCAGCGCAGAGCCGCAAAGCCTGCAAGCGTAGCCAATCTTGATGGCCGCCGTCATGCTTACGGCGACACGCGTTGAACGGATGCAGGGATGAGAGTGGCTGCGGGCGGATTTGCGAGTAAGCGGATTGCGAAAATACCAGGCGTGGTGCGCCACGGGGTTGCGCGAGCAATCTCGCGTGCGGGCGTCTGTTCGCGAACCAAAGCCAGAGAATACGTGCTGCTTGGTCGTGTTTATGTAGACGGACGTCGCGTCAGCGATCCTGAGTTTCCGACAACCGCCGGAAGTAGGATCGAAATCGATGGCGTGCGCTTGGGTGAGGCTGCGCGGGTTTACCTCATGTTGAACAAGCCACGCGGTCTCGTGACCAGCACTACCGATGAGCGCGGTCGCGACACGGTGTATCGCTGTTTCGAACAATCCGATCTGCCGTGGATGGCGCCGGTTGGGCGGCTGGACAAGGCCAGTGAGGGCTTGTTGTTGTTCAGCAATGATCCGGCGTGGTCGGCCGCCATCAGCGATCCGGCCTCAGGCCCGAACAAGACCTACCACGTCAAGGTTGATCGGCTTGCCGACGCGAAGTTGCTGACGGAGCTTGAGCGAGGCGTTACCGACCAAGGCGAGCATTTGTGCGCCAACTCAGTGCGAGTTCTGCGTTGTGCAGAGCGCAGTGCCTGGCTCGAAATCGTGCTGGACGAAGGCCGCAATCGACAGATCCGTCGCTTACTGGCTGCGTTCGATATCGAGGTATTGCGCTTGCTCCGCGTGGCGATTGGCGAGCTGCCTTTGGGCGATCTCGCGAAAGGCGCTTGGCGCGCTTTGACCGTCGAAGAAGTGAAGGCATTGGGCGCTTCATGGACGTAAACACACGCGGCAATCCGCGCCAAGCAGCGGAGCAAGCTCCGCGCCAAGCAGCGGAGCAAGCTCCGCTCTACCGCATATGGGTGTTGCGCCGATGAACCGTGGAGCCGGGCGAGCAGAGCGAAGGCGCGCGCGCAGCGCGCAAACTTACTCGGCTGCTTTTCCCACGCCATCACGCGCAGCGATCACTCGCTGCGCGGTTCGGCGCTCAGGCTGCGCGCGACGAACGCTTGCGGTCGGACTCGGTGAGGTGCTTCTTGCGCAGGCGGATTTCCTTCGGTGTGACTTCAACCAGCTCGTCGTCCTCAATGAAATCCAGCGCCTGCTCCAGCGTGTACTTGATCGCTGGGGTGAGCTTGATCGCGTCGTCCTTGCCAGCGGCGCGCACATTGGTCAGCGGCTTGGGCTTGATCACGTTGACGGTCAGGTCGTTGTCCTTAGAATGGATGCCGACCAGCTGACCCTCATAGACATTGTCGCCCTCGGCGGCGAACAGCTTGCCGCGCTCCTCCAGCGGACCCAGCGAGTAGGCCGGGGTGACGCCCGCAGCGTTGGCGATCATCACGCCATTGATGCGCTTGGCGATCGCGCCGGTTTGCTTCGGGCCGTAGTGGTCGAAGACATGGAACAGCAGTCCCGACCCCTGAGTCAGGGTGCGAAACTCGTTCTGAAAACCAATCAGCCCGCGGGCAGGGATCATGTAGTCCAGTCGCACGCGCCCCTTGCCGTCGGACTCCATGTTCTTCAGCTGCGCCTTGCGGGTGCCGAGCTTTTCCATCACGCCACCCTGGTGCGGGTCCTCGACGTCGACCACAAGCTGCTCGATCGGCTCCATCAGCTCGCCATCGATTTCCTTGATGATCACTTCTGGGCGCGAAACTGCAAGCTCGAAGCCTTCCCGGCGCATGGTCTCGATCAGCACCGACAGGTGCAGCTCGCCGCGGCCAGAGACGAGGAATTTGTCCGGGTCCGAGCCTTCTTCGACTTTCAGCGCGACGTTGTGCAGGACCTCGCGCTCCAGACGCTCGCGAATTTGGCGGCTGGTGATGAATTTTCCGCCGCCAGGTGCTCGCGAACCGGCGCGATCTTGCGGCGGTACAGCAGGTCGGTGGTGACG
>JBBQQV010000439.1:0-2880 GCA_038215505.1 Lysobacterales bacterium | reverse complement strand
AAGATCTCCAGCGGGAAACGCATGCGGTTCTCGAGCGCGCCACCGTACTCGTCGTCCCGCTGGTTGGACAGCGGCGACAGGAATTGATGCAGCAGGTAGCCGTGTGCAGCGTGGATCTGGATCGCGTCGATGCCCAGTCGGGCGGAGCGGCGCGTGGCTTTTGCAAAGGCATCGCGCACTTGCTCCATACCCGTGCGATCAAGCGCAATGGGCGGATGGTCGCTGTCCTTGAACGGCAGCGCCGAGGGCGCAACGGTCTGCCAGCCATTTGCATGGTCGGGCAGGATCTGGGCACCGCCATGCCAAGGCAAGTCGGTGGACGCCTTGCGGCCGGCATGCGCTAGCTGGATCGCAATCGGCATGGCCGACCAGCGGCGGACACCCTGCAGAACAGTATCCATCGCCGCTTCGGTCGCATCGTCCCACAGGCCCACGTCGCCGCAGGAAATGCGCCCTGCGGGCAACACCGCCGTGGCTTCGATGGTGAGCAGCGCTGCGCCCGACATCGCCAGCTGGCCTAGATGGATCAGGTGCCAGTCGGTCATCCGGCCTTCCGATGCCGAGTACTGGCACATCGGCGCGATGACGATGCGGTTGCTTAGCCTGAGCGAGCCGACGGCCAGAGGTTCGAAGAGTTTGGACGAGATCACGAGGTCCAGGCGCCGAAGGTCAGTTTGAAGGAAAGCACGCGCTTGGCGTGATCGACAATGTTGCTGATGAGGATAAGCGCGTCCGGGTGAAGGCGTGCGAGGCATTGAACATGATCGCGATCAATCAGGCCGACTTTGTCGTCAGCTTCGGCGCCGGAGTCATCTAGCCCGGACTTTTCCTGAATCGCGCACGCCCTCGCTTGTCTCCTGATCGCGCATGGGGTTCTCCGAAGGAGCGGCGTGTCGGCCTATGCGGCCGACTGAATCGCGCCTGCGCTACCTTCTCAATCCCACGACAGGCTTCGTTGTCCACCGATGAACAGAGGATGGCATTGTGCTTGTGTAGCAGCGCCGGAAGGTGCGATTCGATCCAGCGAAACAAACGCATCACGCTTTCCAGCGCTCCCACAGCCGCCGAGATTGGCGGCTTGCAAAAAACGAAAAAGGTTCAGGGCCAAAACCCAGCACCGCGACCGCGCTAAAGTCTCAGGGCAGACGGCACTCAAGCGGCTTGAGCAGACGGCATTGAGCTCGCGGGTCGCCCACCCAATCGAAGTCGACCCATGCGCCTGATCGCGACTCTGTTTCGAAAGCATGCAATCACCGCGCGACGGCAACCTGTCGCGCTCGCGTTGCTGATTGCCCTGCTGCTGATTGGCCTGCTGTCCCGCTGTGCCGCGCCTGCACCGATCCACCTGCTGGTGGGGTCGAGCATGGGCACCAGCTGGAGCGTGCAGGTGGTCGCGCCCGAGGCGCAACTGCCCGGATTACAGGTCCTCATCGAGTCGGAGCTGGCATCGGTGGTGGCACAGATGAGCGCATGGGAAGCCGACTCCGATCTCAGTCGCTTCAACCGTGCGCCCGCAGAGTCGTGGCAAGCGCTCCCGCAGCCTCTGTTCGAGGTGTTCGCACACGCGCTGAACTTGGCTCGTGAAACCGACGGCGCCTACGATCCAACCGTCGCCCCGCTGGTCGAGCTGTGGGGTTTCGGCGCCACCGTTGCGCCGCGCAGCGAGCCGCCGCTGCCTGCTGAAGTCGAGCGCGCGCGTGCGCAAGTGGGTTGGCAAAACATTGAGCTGGATCCTATCCAGCATCGTGCGCGCCAGCCCGGCGGCGCGAGCATGGACGTTTCGTCACTAGGACCGGGCCACGCAATCGACCGCATTGGCGCGCGCCTGCGCGAGCGCGGCGTATCGATCTTCCTGATTGAGCTCGGTGGCGAGATGCTCGCGGCAGGACACAAGCCGGGAGGCGAATCGTGGCGCGTGGCCGTGGAGCCCGCGATGACCGATGCGCGGGGTGGTGCCTACTACGACACCGTGATCGCGCTCGACGACATCGCCGCCGGCAGTTCCGGTGATTATCGGGTTGGCTTCGAGCACGCCGGCCGGCGCTATTCGCACACCTTGGATCCACGCACTGGCGAGCCGGTCACGCATGATCTCGCTGGCGTGACTGCGCTGGCGGACACGGCCATGCAGGCAGATGCGCTGGCGGCTGCCCTGATGGTGCTGGGGCCAGAGGAAGGCTTGCGCTTCGCAAGCGAGCGAGATGTCGCCGCCGTATTCACCCGCCGCGCGCCGGCCGGCTTCGTGCGCGTCGCAACACCGGCGTTCGAACGCCATCGCGCACCATAAGTAGCTTTCAGTCTGCGGTGAACCCGCATATGCGCCGATTGCTGACGAGTCTTATCGACTCGCTTGCAACATTCCAACGGTCTGCTAGCTTGCTGCCAACAGCCGCGATGAGTCAGTCAGCTTAGTCGCCGGCAGATGGCCATGCTCATCGACGCTCATCCCAGCTTCAAGTGTGCCAGTGCCCCAAGTGATTGAGGTTGCACCGTGACTACGCAGGATGTCGCAGACGACTTCTTGTTGGCCGGGGGATGCTGTAGCCACCGTCAGCACGATGGTGCCGCTAAGGTGCTCAGCGGTTGCTGGAAATGCGGAAGCCGTTTGCGGCGTGTTGGAGCTGTCGTCAGGCATGCTTGCCAACGCTCCACCAAGTGAGCCCGCGTAGGCACCCACCCCCGCCGCGGCCACAGGCGCAATCGGCCCCAACAGCGGCAACAGCACCAGTCCGACAGCGACGCCAACGGTGACGCCCACGGCCGCCCCCGCCGCCGCACCGGAAGCTGCTCCAGATGCGGCAGCGTTTTCGTCGGCAGCATCGTGCTGCACGTCGTCGAGGCGCTCAATTTCTGCCGTAGTTGCTGCTGATGAAGGCGGCC
>JBBQQV010000438.1:0-2881 GCA_038215505.1 Lysobacterales bacterium | reverse complement strand
GGAGAGCGTCGCGTTCGCAATGCGAAGGTCGTGGGTTCGATCCCCATCCGCTCCACCATGTTTATCCGGCATGTTTATCCAGCATGTGATCCAGCATGTGATCCAGCGTCATGCGGTTTGGCTGTGCACCCGTTCGCAGGCAAATCGCAGTTTCAAGACAACGGCGCCTTTGTGGCGCCGTTGTTGTTTTCGGCGTGCGCCAATCGTCTGTTGGCGCGCCCCGTTTGCATCGGCTGCATGGCCCCGTAGCTCAGATGGATAGAGCGTCCCCCTCCTAAGGGGAAGGTCGCACGTTCGAATCGTGTCGGGGCCGCCAGCGTCGGCTGGGGCTCGATGTCGATTTCACCCTTTATCGATTTCACCTTGTTGGCAGACGCTCAACCAGGGTTGCGCTGTTAAAACCGTTTTCTGTTGGAGGATTTATGTCTGAAAGTAACTCGGCTGCAAGTAACTCGGCTGCAAAAATCTTGGCTGCACTGGGACTCGGCGCTACCGAGTCTGGCACCTATCTGGGTCAAGGCGAGTGGTCCACGACGCGCGATGCCGGCGCGTTGACCTCGGTCAACCCAGCCACCAATGAGGCCATCGCCACCGTCTACGCGAGCTCGGCAAGCGATTACGAGCTTCTGGTCACGCGCGCGGAAGCGGTCTTTGCCGAGTGGCGGGTGACGCCGGCACCGCGTCGCGGCGAAGCAATCCGTCTGTGTGGCGACGCCTTGCGCAAGCACAAAGACGCGCTGGGCAGTCTGGTTGCGCTCGAGATGGGCAAGATCAAAGCCGAGGGCGATGGCGAAGTGCAGGAGATGATCGACATCGCCGACTTCGCGGTTGGCCAGAGCCGCATGATGTATGGCCTGAGCATGCACTCAGAGCGTCCCGGCCACCGCATGTTTGAGCAATGGCATCCGTTGGGCTTGGTCGGTGTGGTTAGCGCGTTCAATTTCCCGGTTGCCGTGTGGGCGTGGAACACGTTTCTGGCGGCCATCTGTGGCGACATCAGCATCTGGAAGCCGTCGCCGAAGACTCCGCTTACCGCCGTTGCATCAATGAAGATTTGCAACGAGGCGTTGCGTGAGGCGGGCTTTCCGGACCTTTTCTTTCTGTTCAACGATGCCGGCACCGAACTGGCCCAGACCTTTGTAGACGACAAGCGAATCCCGCTGATCAGTTTCACCGGTTCGACCCACGTCGGTCGCATGGTGGGTGAGCGCGTCGCGCGGCGCATGGGCCGCTCGTTGCTGGAGTTGGGCGGCAACAACGCGATGATCGTCGACGAGTCGGCTGACATGAAACTGGCCATTCCGGCGATTGTGTTTGGTGCGGTCGGCACCGCCGGACAGCGTTGCACCAGCACACGCCGGGTCTTTGTACAGAGCTCGATTTTTGCGGACGTCGTGGAGACCTTGGTCAAGGCATATCGGCAGATTGAAGCGCGCATCGGCGATCCGAATGAGCCTTCAACCCTGATGGGTCCGTTGATTGACAAAGCAGCGGTTGCCGGTTTCGAAAAGGCTGTCCAACAGGCGGTCGCCGCTGGCGGCGTGGTCCGTGCGGGTGGGCAAGTGCTTGATCGTCCGGGTAACTTTGTGCAGCC
Source organism: Lysobacterales bacterium (assembly GCA_038215505.1). GTDB lineage: Bacteria > Pseudomonadota > Gammaproteobacteria > Xanthomonadales > Xanthomonadaceae > JANNWF01. Next base: position 1,287 of record JBBQQV010000438.1, on the reverse strand, counting down.
TACTTTGATAACGGGCATCGACAACAGCTGCACCGTGGTGCAGACCGAAACGTTCGCGCCGATCCTGTATCTGATGCCATTCGACACCTTGGATGAGGCCATCGCCATGCAGAATGCGGTGCCGCAGGGGCTGTCTTCGGCCATCTTCACAGCCAAGGTGAAAGCGGCTGAAAAATTCCTGACGGCGGCCGGGTCGGACTGTGGTATCGCCAACGTCAATATCGGCACCTCGGGTGCGGAGATCGGTGGCGCGTTCGGTGGCGAGAAAGAAACCGGCGGCGGTCGCGAGTCCGGATCCGACTCCTGGAAGGTCTACATGCGAAGGCAGACCAACACCATCAACTATTCCGATGCGCTACCGTTGGCGCAAGGCATCAAGTTTGATTTCTAAGCGAGCGACGTCCGAGCAGGCAAACTTTTGCGCAGGCAGGTGATAGTGGCGACGATTCCAGTAGGCTTTTGCTCATCATGAATCCTACGACCACCCGACCCACATCGACGGCGGCCATCGTCAGCTTGAGCTTCGGCGTGGCCAGTTGGCTGCTGCTGCCGATCCTTGCCGCCATCGTGGCGGTCGTCACTGGGCACCTAGCGCGCGCCGAAATTCGTCGTAGCGCCGGTGCAATTGACGGCGACGGTTTGGCATTGGCGGGCCTGATTCTTGGTTATGCCAATTTGGCGGCCGGAATTCTGACGATCCTGGTCATCGTGTTCGGAGTGGCAGTGTTGTTCGGCTTGGCCGGGCTCAACGGCCACTGACGCCGACGTAGAGCACTCGCCATGTATTCCCTCGCCCGCTCATTGCTGTTTCAACTCGATCCTGAGCGCGCGCACGGGTTGGGTTTGCAGGCTATTGAAGCCACCTACCGGAGCGGCTTGAACCCGTTGTTGGCTACTCGACCCAAGGCCATGCCAGTCAAGGCGATGGGCTTGACCTTTGAGAATCCGGTCGGACTTGCCGCGGGCATGGACAAAAACGGCGCCTACATCGACGCCCTTGCCGCGTTGGGATTCGGTTTTATCGAGATTGGCACGGTCACTCCAAAAGCGCAGATCGGCAATCCTCGACCGCGCATGTTTCGACTGCCGAAGCAGCAGGCGATCATCAATCGTCTGGGTTTCAACAATCTTGGCGTAGACGCGTTGTTGAAGAATCTTGAGCGCAGCCGCTACTCGGGCGTGCTCGGCATCAATATTGGTAAAAACAAGGACACGCCGAACGAGCAGGCAGCCGATGACTACTTGTGGTGCATGGATCGGGTCTACGAGCGTGCCAGCTATATCACC
>JBBQQV010000437.1:0-2882 GCA_038215505.1 Lysobacterales bacterium | reverse complement strand
GTACCCCTGCGTCGACGCGGACAATTCGACGCCGTAGCCGCGGCAGCGAATCGCCACCGGTGCAAACATTGCATCGACGATGCCGAATTGGCCGGCCAGGAACGGTCCCTGGCTCAGTTGCAACAGATCGGTCCAAAGCCGTTGCAGCCGATCAATATCGTGCTGGGCATCGGCATCCCAACGATAGGCATCGGCTTGGCGCGAACAGTTCATCGGCAACTGCTGCCGCAGCGCGGCAAAACCGGAGTGCATTTCTGCAGCCGCGCAACGCGCCAACGCTCGCAGACTCTTGTCGCTTGGCCACCCGCGCCCGTCCAACCAAGTCTCATTGACGTATTCGCAGATCGCCAAAGAATCCCACAGCATCATGCCGTCGTGATGCAGCGCAGGCACTCGCCCGGTGGGCGACCAGCGGTGAATCTCGTCGCGGAATTGTTCGCTGTCCAGCGCCAGCCGGCGCTCAATGAACGCGACGCCAAAATGGCGCAGCAACAGCCACGGCCGCAGTGACCAGGACGAATAATGCTTGTTGCCGATAACCAGAAGTGGCGTGGAGTCGCTCATGGGAAGTCCTTTGTGGGAATTGCGGGGATCAACTAATCAAGCCAGAAAGGCTTGGTCGCGAAGATCACCGTTCCAAGCGTCTTGCTCAGCCTCGGCGACGTTTTCGGCGCTCTCGGCTTTCCAGGCGGCCAGCAATTCGAGAGCGGCATCCAGATCGTCATCGTCCACCCAAACCGCCAACAGACCGGCAACCGGCAACTCGCCCATTGCACCGGCTAGGAACTCGCCAGTCACCACCGCTTCAACGCCCTCACTGGCCAAACGGCCGCGCAGCAGGTGCGCGTCGAACAGGTTCTCGGCTTGGTAGACGGCGCGCATGCGGACAACTCAATGGAGATGCGGCAAGGATAGCCGGCCGCGCATCGGCGTGGCGGCTCAAACCCATCACGATCACGCTCGGGGAGGCGTGAACGGGCAGCGACGGCTAAACTGCCGGGCTCGACTATCGCAGCCCTTGCCGTTCCCCATGACCGCAGCATCCACGCCCAGCCCGGCCGACGCCAATCCAATCGCATCCACCCGGCCCGAGAGCATCCGTCAAGATGCCGATCGGCCCGAACTTATTCGGCAGGATTTTATTCGGCAGGATTTTATTCGGCAGATCATCCGCGACGACCTTGCAACCAAGCGGCATGCGGCGGTGCGGACACGCTTTCCACCCGAGCCCAATGGCTATCTGCATATCGGACATGCCAAGTCGATTTGTCTCAACTTTGGCATTGCAGCTGAGTTCGAGGGCTCCTGCAACCTGCGTCTGGATGACACCAATCCGGCCCGAGAAGAATTGGTGTCGTCGAGGCGATCTTGGACGTCGTGCGCTGGCTGGGCTTCGTGTGGCATGACCTGCGGCATGCGTCGGATTACTTCGAAGTGTTTTATCTGGCCGCCGAAAAGCTGATCCGCCAAGGCGATGCGTTTGTCTGTGACTTGAGCGCCGAGCAGGTGCGCGAGTATCGCGGCACCCTGACCGAGCCCGGCCGCGACTCGCCATTTCGCGAGCGCAGCGTGGAGGAGAATCTCGACGTGTTCCGGCGCATGCAGAGCGGCGAGTTCGCCGATGGCGCGTGCACGTTGAGGGCCAAGATCGACATGCGCAGTGGCAACATCAATCTGCGCGATCCGGCCCTGTATCGGATCAAAAAGGTCACCCATCAGAACACCGGTGATGCTTGGTGCATCTATCCGATGTATGACTTCGCACACTCACTGTCGGATGCCGTCGAGGGCATTACCCACTCGTTGTGTACCTTGGAGTTTGAGGACCATCGGCCTTTGTACGACTGGTGTGTGGACCGCGTCGATCTGCTGAACACACCGGCCTTGGTGGAACCGCTTATCGCGCGTGGCTTGCCGTTTGAGGCCGCCAAACCGCGACAGATCGAGTTTTCGCGACTCAACATCAATTACACGGTGATGAGCAAACGCAAACTGGTGGCGATGGTCACCGATGGACTGGTCGAAGGCTGGGACGATCCGCGCCTACCCACTTTGCAAGGCATCCGCCGGCGTGGTTACACGCCTGCTGCCATCCGTTTGCTGATTGATCGGCTGGGCATTTCCAAACAGAATTCCTTGATCGATTTCTCGATTCTCGAAGGTTGCGTGCGCGAGGATTTGGATGGGGTGGCCGAGCGGCGGATGGCGGTGCTGAATCCGCTCAAATTGGTGATCGAAAATCTGCCGGCGGATCACCTGGAGACGCTTCGAGTTGCCAATCACCCAAAAAACGAAAGCCTGGGCAGCCGCGAGGTGCCGTTCTCGCCGACGCTTATGATCGAGCAAGACGACTTTGCGGAAGTGCCACCCAAGGGCTTTCACCGATTGCAGCCCGGCGGTGAAGTGAGGTTGCGTGGCATCGGCATCATCCGCTGCATCGATGTGCTGAAGTCGGGCGATGTGGTGACCGAGCTGCGCTGCACGCTTGACCATGACAGCCGCTCAGGTTTACCCGGTGCTGAACGCAAGATCAAAGGCACGATTCACTGGGTGAGCGCAGCGCACGCGGTGGCGGCCGAAGTGCGGCTGTATGACCGCCTGTTCACCGTGGCTTGCCCCGATGACGACAGCGACGGCAAGTCCTACAGCGACTATCTCAATCCCGAATCCAAGCGCGTGGTGACTGGCTACGTCGAGCCCGCCGCCGCCAACGCCGAGGCTGAAACCCGCCTGCAATTTGAGCGGATTGGCTTCTTTGTCGCCGACCGCCATGACCACGACGCCGCCAAGCCGGTGTTCAATCGCACGGTTGGCTTGCGTGACACGTGGGCAAAGCAAGTCGGGTGAGGGGATTCATTTTCGACGTGGGACAATCGCTCCGT
>JBBQQV010000436.1:0-2884 GCA_038215505.1 Lysobacterales bacterium | reverse complement strand
TGGATGTAGTTCGGCAAATGCTCAAGCAACTCGAAGGCAGCGTGCGCCTGCACTCGACGCCCAGCGGTGGTACCCGCTTCAATCTGCTGGTGCCGATCTCGCGGGCGGTCACCCGGGCCGTGGCAACCCAGGTTGCTGGCGAGACCTACGCCTTTCCGCTGCTGCGGATTGAGCGCCTGGTACGCGCACCCGCAGCGGACATCCATAGTCGCGAGGGCATGCAGTACCTGACCTTGAACGGCCAGAACATTGGTCTGATTCCATTGGCGGAGCAGCTTTCGCTTGGCGAAACACAGTTCAACGCAGAGGGCACCGACATCGTGGTGGTTGCCCAGGATGGGCGCCGCGCTGGCTTTGTGGTGGACGCGGTGCTCGGTGAGTTCGATCTCGCGACCCGTCCTCTGGATGCGCGGCTGGGCCGCGTGGCTGATCTCGCCGCGCTGGCGCTGATGCCTGACGGCGAGCCGGTAGTGCTGTTGGACACTGAAGACCTGATGCGCGGGGCGTTGGAGCTTGAGCGTCGGATCAGTCGCCTTACCGGCCGCGGCGAAGTGAATGCTGAGCGGCCGCATCGACGCGTTCTGGTCGTGGATGATTCAATCTCGGTGCGCGAGTTGGTGCGACAACTGCTGGTTTCGCGAGGCTATGAAGTGCAGGTCGCCGTGGACGGCATGGACGCTTGGGCACGTTTGCGCGAGTGGCCGTGTGAGTTGGTTATTACCGACGTCGACATGCCACGTATGGATGGTATTGAACTGACCCGCTCGATCAAGCAAGACCCGCGTTTGCGTTCGCTGCCGGTCGTCATCGTTTCCTATCGCGACCGCCCCGAGGATCGTGCGCGCGGGCTTGAAGTCCACGCGGATGCTTATCTCACCAAGAGTGACTTCCAGGAACATGGATTTATCGACGTGGTTTACGGTTTGATTGGCGACGCGCTGGTGCCGGCGTGAAGGTGCTTGCGTGCAGGTACAGATATGACGGTGCAGATATGACGGTGCAGATATGAAGCTGGCCATCGCGCATCGCGACCGTCTGGTCCGTGAAGCCCTGCGACGGACGCTGAGTAAAGGTCACTACGAACTGATTTGGCAGGCAGGCGACCGCGCCCAGCTGGAGCACGACTGTCGCTACCAGCCGACCGATTTGCTGTTGGTTGAGTTGCACTTGCTTGGACCCAAAGCACAAGCCTTGCCACGCCTGCTCGAATCGGGAGCAGCGGTCATCGCCTTGGCACCCAGTGATGCCGTTGGTGATGGCTACGAGGCGTTGGGATTGGGCGCGCTCGGCCTGCTGGAGCCGCCCACCCTTGACGACAGCGGCGAGTTACTTGGCGCCCAGCGCTGTTTGACGAGGATTGATCGACTGGCGAAGCTGGTCGGTATCAGCCATGTTTCGCATGCCACCATTACGCCTGCCAGCAGCGGACAGACGCGCATCGTTGCCCTTGGGGCATCCACGGGCGGACCGCTGGCGTTGGCGAAGGTGTTGGGCAGCCTGCCTGCTGACCTAGATGCGGCAGTGTTGATCGTGCAACACATCGAAACCGAGTTCACCGCCGGTCTCGCCGAGTGGTTGGGCAGTCAAAGCGCGTTGCCGGTGTCGGTGGCCGCCCGCGGCGATACGCCGAAAGCGGGCCGCGTCTATCTCGCTGGCAGCGGTGGCCACATGGTCTTGTTGCCCTCCTTTCAGTTTGGCCGACAGGTGGCGCGCGCAACCGAGCTGCATGTGCCCAGTGTCGACGCTCTGTTCGCCAGTTTGGCATTGCACGCAACGCCCTCTGCCGCTGCTCTGCTCACCGGTATGGGCAGCGATGGCGTGGCCGGGCTTGGCGCCCTGCATCGCGCCGGTTGGTTCACCGTGGCTCAGGATGAGCACAGCTGCGTGGTGTACGGAATGCCGCGCGCGGCGGTGGAGGCGGGAGTAGCGCAACAGGTGTTGGACATCGCCCAGATCGGGCCGGCCCTGGTTCGTCAGTTGTCGAGGGTGCACCGCTGATGAGCGAGGTTCTGCGTGTCCTCATCGTCGACGATCAAGCCATCATTCTCGAGGCAGTCCGCTGCATGCTGGTGGATGCGCCCGAGCTTGAGTTGCACCTGTTGGCGGACTCTTCAGTGGCCATTGAGACTGCTTTGCGAGTCAAGCCGCATGTGATCCTGCTCGATTTCAACATGGAGCCCATCGACGGCTTGGATGTGCTGACCTTGATCCGCGGCAATCCCGAGCTGACCGATGTGTCGGTGGTGATGTTGTCGGCAGCCGAGGAGCCCGAGACCAAGGTCGAAGCCTTTCGGCGCGGTGCCAATGATTATGTGGTCAAGCTGCCGAGTGCGCTCGAACTGATCGCCCGCGTCCGCTACCACGCCCGCGCCTGCGCAGCGGCGGAGGCGCGTGAAGTCGGCTTTCGCGCGTTGCTGGAAAGCCGGGCAGCGTTGGAGTTGCGCAATCAGGTCATCGAAAAGCAAAAAGTGCAGTTGGAGTCGATGAACCGCGAGCTGACCGAGGCCAGTTTGACCGATGCGCTCACCGGCTTGCGCAATCGTCGATATCTCAAGTTTTTCCTTGACCAACCAGAGCCGAACGCGTCACTCGCAAGCGAACGACGGCAGCGAGAAGGTGGCCGATTCACCATTTGTCTGTTTGATCTCGACCATTTCAAACAGGTGAACGACCGCTATGGCCACGAAGTCGGCGACATGGTGCTGGTTGAAGTGGCGCGTCGCCTGCGCTCGGCCCTGCGTGAGTCCGATGGACTGCTGCGCTGGGGGGGTGAGGAGTTCCTTGTGGTCGGCCGTGGCTTCGACCCGGAGGGCGCTCAGCAGTTCGCGCAGCGCGTGTTGAACAGCATCAGCGGCTCGGATATGCACCTGACCGGCGGCCTGCG
>JBBQQV010000435.1:0-2886 GCA_038215505.1 Lysobacterales bacterium | reverse complement strand
AGCAAGCCGCTTTGAGCAAGCCGCTTTGAGCAAGCCACTTTGAACCAAGGGAAACAGGATGCGAGGTCTTCGGGTTCAGCTCGCGCTGTTTTATATCCTGCTGTCGCTGCCGGCACTGGTGTTCATCGAGCACGCCAGCATCGCTTTCAAGTTCGAGCGCATGCTGACTGAGCTCGATGACGGCCGCGTGCAGCGGGCATTGCAGATTGAGGCGCAGAGCATTGCCGACGGCATGCAAGCCGGTGCCAGCGACGCTGAAATCGAGCTGCGTCTGCAGCGCTTTGTCTTGCAGATGGAGCGACCACGCGAGAGCTTGGGCACCTCAGCGGCGTATGTGCTGTTGGAGCTGACCAGGCATCCGTTCCATGCCGAGCTGCACGTGAACGGCGAAGCACACACCGCCGCAGGCGCGCCGCTGGCGGACGATCCAGGGTGGGTACGCAGGCAATGGTCGGCGCAGGTCGCGACCAGCCAAGGTGCGCCGATACCATTGCTGCAGGTGAGTCTGGACTTGGCGGTGCCTTCGCCATGGAGCCGCTTCGGAGATCGCCTGAGTTTCGAGTGGCCGATTGCGGTTTCCTACCTGCTGCTGTTTCTGATCGGCTCGGCCTGGTTCCTACGCCGACGCGTGCTGGTGCGGATCGAGCGCATGAGCACGGCGGCGCGCGCTTGGGCGGGTGGCGATTTCAGCGCGCCCATTGCTGACGGCGGCCGCGACGAGTTGGGCGCGCTGGCCAGTGAACTTGACCGCATGGCGATTGACCTGAAGGCTTTGGTCAGTGCCCGCGCGCAGTTGGCCACCGTCGCCGAACGCAGTCGTTTAGCGCGCGAACTGCATGACACCGTCAAACAAAAAGTGTTTGCGTTGTCGTTGCAGATTGCTGCGGCGCGCGAAGGTGCCAGCGATGCCGAACGCTCACAGCAACGGCTCGCCGAAGCCAGCACACTGATGGAAGAAATCCAGCATGAGCTTGCCGAGCAACTGCGTGAACTTGGCGACACCGGCGGCAATGCCGAAGATCTGCTGCCACCCTTGCGACAACGCCTGAGCGACTTCTCGCGACGCAGCGGCTGCCAGCTGAGCGAACAGCTGCCGGCAAGCCTGATCCTCTCGCCTACCCAAGCACAAACCGTGCTGCGCATCGTCGACGAGGCGCTCGCCAACGTCTGGCGGCACGCTGCGGCTGCACACGTCGAAGTGACCCTTGCGCTGCACGCTGGCGAAGTTCGCCTGCGCATCAGCGACAACGGCTGCGGCGGTGCAGGCGTTGCCGCCGATGGCATGGGCATCGCCAACATGCGCCATCGCGCGGCAAGCCTTGCAGGGGGCACGCTGACGCTGGATTCGCCGCCCGCTGGCGGTACCCGACTCGATCTGAGTTTCGACGCACCGGCGGCGGCGGCGAGCTAAAGGGCATCAGCCAATGAACGTCAGCAATGAACGTCAGCAATGAACGTCAGCGCATGAACGGCGGCGAATGAACTCCGGCGAGGACAAGCCATGAACATCCGTGTGCTGCTGGTCGACGATCACGCCGTGGTGCGCCAAGGCCTGCGCGCCTATCTGGACCTGCAAGCCGATATTGAAGTGTGCGGTGAGGCGGGCGACTGCGCCGCTGCGGTCACGCTGGCGGCACAGCTTCGGCCGGACGTGGCACTGGTCGATCTGGTCATGCCCGGCATCGATGGCATCCAGACCACCCGCCGCATCCTCGCTGTCAGCCCGGACACCCGCGTGGTGATCCTCACCTCCAGCACCGACCCCTCAAGCGTGCGGCCTGCACTGGAGGCAGGCGCCACAAGCTATCAGTTGAAGGAAGTGTCCGGCCGCGAGTTGCTGGACAGCCTGCGACGCAGCGCACGCGGCGAGTCGGTACTGCATCCACGCATCGCTGCGGGTCTGGCGCAGGCGATCCGCGGCGAACCCAGCCGCGGTCCGCTCGCGCAGCTCAGCAACCGCGAGCGCGAGGTGCTGTTGCTGATCGCCGAAGGGCTATCCAACCAAGCGATTGCCGAACACCTGTTGATCAGTGAGACCACGGTCAAGACGCACGTCGGCAACGTGCTGGCCAAACTGGACCTGGCCGACCGCACCCAAGCGGCGGTGTGGGCGTGGCGGCGGAAGATCGTGCAAACGGATTGATTGCCGCCTAGCCTGTGCGGCGCACGTTGCTACTGGCATGGCAACGTCCATGATTAAGGCTCGCGCCGCGGCCACGTCAACTCACAGCATTAGGAGACCGCCCATGAAGATCTTGATTGCCACCCGCTGCACCGGGCTGCTCGCTCTGTTGATGGCCATCAACGTGGGCGCCGAAGCGCCTGCGCCTGCACCTGCCGTTAACCCGGCTTCGACCTTTGATGCCGAACTGGCCCCGCATCAGGATGGCGTGCCGGCGGGTATCACACCGGCGCCCAGCACGGCGATTGGGACGGCGCGGCCTAAGGCCCTTCAACTTGGATGACTGCACTGCTCACCGATCCGCTGCGGCGCGCCTATGTCAGCGCCGAAGGCGCACCCAGCGCACAGATGATTCGCCGTTCTGGCGGTTTCTTGCGCTTGGCCCTGCGTACCGAAGCCAGCCAGTCAGGTGGTATCACGCGGGCGCCGCGCTACGTCATCGAGCATGACGGCAGCGACTTCGCCGTCGAGGACCCGATCCACGACGAAGAACATTCGCTGGTTGTAGCCGCCAGCATGGCTCGGGCCGATTACTTCGGCGCGCTGCTGAATCAGCGCGACAACGCCTTGGCCGCCGAGACCGACGCGCTGTAATCAAGCTACGAGCGCGACGTGAACTTCTGGATTCGCCCGGCCGGCCCGGCATCGGGTCTTGCCGCCTTTCGGTTCAACCCATGGCGCAAATGGGGCTGGGAACACCGCAC
>JBBQQV010000434.1:0-2902 GCA_038215505.1 Lysobacterales bacterium | reverse complement strand
CAGCGTCGGACCATGCCACGCGTCGAGCCTGTCAAGTGCGGAAGGATTGGGTGGCCCTGTCATGAATACGTTTGCAAGGCTGTCATTGCCACGCGTCGCAAGGCTTAAAGTCGAGCGGCTGCAATCTGAGGCGCGCTGGGTTCTTCCAGCGGGCGCGGATTGCATTGCTCGATCAGGCCAAAAAGGACGACCTGCCACGTGCTGCATCCCCAATCCAAAGCGTCTGCAAACAAGCCATCCAGCGATCCCGTAGCGAACGTGCGTGCCGCGACTGTCGACGTGTTTCGCTCGGCTTTTCATGCCGAGTTGGCGCAAGCCAGCGAGCCCGCGACCGCGGACGCCTGTTTGCGCGCGGCAGCGGTCGCCTGCCGGCATGTGTTGAAAGATCGCTGGGCGCAGACGCAAGCCGAAGACGCCAAGCGCGGCGCGCATGCCACTTGCCGGCGCGTGCATTACCTGTCGATGGAGTTCTTGATGGGCCGCGCGTTGGGAAACGCGCTGGCGGCATTGGGTTTGACCGCCGAGTTGCGCACGCTGTTGGCGGCGCAGGCCATTGACTTGGACCATGTGCTCGAACGCGAGCCGGATGCCGCGCTGGGCAATGGCGGACTTGGGCGTTTGGCAGCATGTTTTCTGGATTCTTTTGCGCAGCTCGGCTTGCCCTCTTTCGGCTACGGGCTGCGCTATCAGTACGGCATGTTTGCCCAAGCCATATCCGATGGTCGGCAAGTGGAAGCGCCAGATGATTGGATGCGTCGTGGCGAGCCTTGGGATGTGGCGCGCGCGGAGATTTGCTATCGGGTGGGTTTTGGCGGTCGCATTCAAGCGGATGCGGTAGGTGCCGGGCGCTGGGTGCCGACTGAGCAGGTGATTGCGCATGCACATGATTTCATCGTGCCGGCGCATACCGGCGAGCGCGTCTCGACACTGCGCCAATGGCATGCCATGAGCGCCGAGCCGATCGACTTCGCCGCCTTCTGTCGTGGCGAATTCGCGCAGGCGGCGCGGCATCGGCAGTCCGCTGATGCGCTGAATTGGGTGTTGTATCCGGATGACAGCACCGATGCCGGCCGCGAGCTGCGGCTGAAGCAGGAGGCGTTTCTGGTCAGTGCCTCAATCCAGGATTTGCTGGCTCGACACATCCGCGAGTTTGGCAGCGTGCACGACCTTGGCCTGCGCAATGCCATCCATTTGAACGATACCCATCCCGCCTTGGCTCCGGCCGAGCTGATGCGCTTGTTGCTGGATGAGCACGGCTTGAATTGGGACGAAGCCTGGGCCATCACCCGCCAAGCGGTCTCCTACACCAATCACACGCTGATGCCGGAAGCGTTGGAAACCTGGCCAGTGCGGATGTTCGAGCACTTGCTGCCGCGCCATCTGGAGATCATCTACGCGATCAACCAGCGATTCCTGGACGAAGTGCGTCTGCGCTTTCCGGATGACGAGGCACTCACGGCGCGGGTGTCCTTGATCGACGAACGCGGCGATCGTCGCGTGCGGATGGCGGCGCTGGCTATCGCCGCTTCGCAGCGTGTCAACGGGGTGGCGGCGTTACATTCCAAGTTGATGGTGGAAACCATCTTTGCCGACTATGCAAGGTTGTTTCCGGAGCGCTTTCTCAACGTCACCAACGGCGTCACGCCGCGGCGTTGGTTGATGCAGGCCAACCCCGCTTTGTGCAGCTTGATCGATGCTCGGATTGGAAGCGGCTGGCGAGCGGACCTGAGTGGGCTACAAGCGCTTGCGCTCGAGGCTGACGCGCCTGAGTTTGGCGTCGAGTTTCTCGCTGTGAAACGTGCCAACAAGCAGCACTTGGCAGCCTTGATCCGGCGCGAACTCGGCGTGGTTGTCGACGCCGACAGCTTGTTTGATGTGCAGGTCAAACGCATCCACGAATACAAGCGGCAATTGCTCAATATCTTGCATGTGGTGGCGCGTTACCACGCCATCCTTGCCAATCCCGACGGCCCGGATGGATTGGGGTGGACACCGCGCACAGTGATCATTGCCGGCAAAGCGGCATCTGCCTATCACGTGGCCAAGCAGATCATTCAACTGGCCCACGATGTTGGCCGCATGGTCAATTCCGACCCCCGCGTCGGGCGTGCGTTGACGCTGGTTTTTCTGCCGAACTATGGTGTCAGCCTGGCCGAAACCATCATTCCCGCCGCTGACCTGTCGGAGCAGATTTCGACTGCGGGCACGGAGGCGTCCGGCACCGGCAACATGAAATTCGCTATGAATGGTGCCTGCACCATTGGCACGTGGGACGGCGCCAACATCGAAATGGCCGACGCCATCGGCGCCGACAATCTATTCGTGTTTGGCTTGCGCGCCGAGCAGGTGACCGAGTTGCGGGCATTGGGCTATGAGCCGGCGCTGATCGCGCAGCAAAATCCGTTGTTGCGACGCGTGCTCGACAGCATTGCGTCAGGCATGTTCAATCGCGCCGAGCCGGATCGCTATCGCGGCTTGATCGACTCGCTGCTCAAACATGATCGCTACCTGTTGCTGGCCGATTTCGCCAGCTATGTGCAGACTCAAGCCGAGGTTGACCTGCTCTTCCGCACACCGGCCAAGTGGGCGGCGTGCGCGTTACGCAACATCGCGGGAATGGGCAGTTTTTCGACCGATCGCACCGTTGCCGAATACGCCCAGAACGTGTGGTCGGTCGCCCGCGCGCAGGCGGAGCGGACAACCCAGATGCGTGCAGCCAATGCTTGAAGCCAGCGCCCTCGAAGCGTTGTTGGCGGCGCGGCACGGCGATCCGTTCGCTGTGCTTGGCTTGCACGAGGTCGATGGCAGATGGTGGCTGCGTGCCTTGTTGCCTGGCGCGGTTTGGGTGGGGGGGGTGGGGTTCACACGCGGGCGCGGTGGGCGTGGGGGGGGAGTGGGTGGG
>JBBQQV010000433.1:0-2921 GCA_038215505.1 Lysobacterales bacterium | reverse complement strand
CACGAGCCCTCCGGCGTCGCCCTGAAAGCGCAGATTGGGGTCGGCAAGGGCACCGTATCGCTGCACGATTTTGAGCTGGCCGACGCGATCCTGATCTTCGGTCAGAACCCGGGCAGCAATCATCCACGTATGCTTGGCGAGCTGCGACTGGCCGCCAAACGCGGTGCCGCCATTGTCTCGTTCAACCCCTTGCGCGAACGCGGACTGGAGAAATTCGCCGATCCGCAGAACACGCTGGAGATGCTGAGCGGTGGCTCGACCAGGATCGCGTCGGACTTCTTCCAACTGCGCATCGGCGGCGACCTTGCTGCGATCAAGGGCATCATCAAGCATGTGCTTGAAGTCGATGCCGAGCGCCAGCGCAAGCAGCAGCCGGGTGTGCTGGATGTTGCGTTCATTGATGAGCACACGGTCGGCTTTGCGGCATTCGCCGCCGATGTCGGTCAAGAGTCGTGGGCGACAATCGAGGTCGAATCCGGCCTGAGCATTGCAGAACTCAAACGCGCCGGCGAAATTTACCTGCGCGCGAAAAACACCATCTGCTGTTGGGGTATGGGCATCACCCAACACAAGCATTCGGTCGCGACCATCCAGATGATCGCCAATCTATTGCTGCTGCGCGGTAATCTCGGGCGCCCCGGCGCTGGGGTCTGCCCGGTGCGCGGCCACAGCAACGTGCAGGGCGACCGCACGATGATGATTTTTGAGAAGCCCGACGCCGCGTTTCTGGACCGGCTCGGCAAGGTCTTCGATTTTTCGCCGCCGCGCGAGCCCGGCTTCGACACCATCGGTGCGATTGAAGCCATGCGCGACGGCCGTGCACGGGTCTTCTTCGGCATGGGCGGCAACTTCGCCACCGCCACGCCAGACACCGAGGTCACCCATCGCGCGCTACGCCGCTGTGACCTCACCGTGCACGTCACCACCAAGCTCAACCGCAGCCATCTGGTCCACGGCCGCGATGCGCTGATTCTGCCGTGCTTGGGTCGCACCGAAATCGATATGCAGGCGGGCGGACCGCAGGGTGTGACCGTCGAGGATTCGATGAGCATGGTCCACGTGTCGGCCGGTATCAACGCGCCTGCCGCTGCAATGCTGTTGTCCGAGCCCGCCATCGTCGCGCGCCTCGCAGCGGCCACGCTTGGCGCGCGCAGCAAGACGCCTTGGCTGTGGCTGATCGAAGACTACGACCGCATCCGCGAGCGCATCGCGGCGGTGTTCGATGAGTTCCACGATTTCAATGAACGTGTGCGCGTGCCTGGCGGCTTTCGCTTGCCCAATAGCGCCGCTGAGCGACGCTGGCAAAACCCGGAAGGCAAAGCCGTCTTCAAGACCCACGCGGTGCCCACCGACACGCCGCTGCAGCGCGCCCGCGCCGGTCGCAAACAACCCGTGTTCCTGCTCGCCACTACCCGTTCGCACGACCAGTACAACACCACCATCTACGGCATGAACGACCGCTATCGCGGCGTCTTCGGCGAGCGCCGCGTGCTGTTCATCAATGGTGCCGACATCGCCCAACTCGGTATGCGTGCCGGCGACTGGGTCGACTTGGAAAGCCTGTGCGACGACGCAGTGAGGCGCATCGCGAAACGCTTCTTGCTGGTCGACTACAACATTCCACGCGGCTGTCTGGCTGCCTATTACCCGGAGACCAACACGCTGGTCCCGCTATCGAGCTTCGCCGATGAAGCCCGCACTCCGACTTCGAAATCCATCCCGGTGATCCTTGCGCCGCATGTGCCTGACAGCAGCGCGATCACGCCAATTGAGCGTCGCATCGACAGCACCTTGCTGCCGTGAGTATGTTTGGGTGAACAGCGACACACCATTGAGGGAGGCCTTACTGCGCGAACTGGCCGAAGCGCCGAATGGCGTCTCGCTGCCGCGCCTGTGCAAGCGGCTGGATGTCAGGATGAGTGTGTTGCTGCGGACGCTGGCGTGGTTGGGGGACGAAGCGATTGGCGACCAATCCGGGGGCGGGCTGGTGCGGGTGGAGCAGCGCGGTGAGTTGTGGGTGGCGATGTTGAAATCACCGGCCGTTTAAATAGCGTTTGGCACTCACATCGACGACCATCGCCAGCTTGGGAGGCACTTCCCATCACTGTCGGCAGGGCTGACTGACTGAGCGCCATTTTGTCCCCGCCTCGCCCTTGACAGTATCAATAGTGATACTAAAATGCGGAAATGGCGTCAATTCCCGACCTAGTCAAGCGCTTGCGGAGCAGTCCACAGAACGCAAGATTCACTGACCTGTGCCGAGTGTGCGACCACTACTTCGGCGCTCCGCGCCAGCAAGGAACCAGTCACCGCGTGTATCGAACGCCATGGGTCGGCGACCCACGGGTCAATGTGCAATGTGGGTCGGGCGGCAAGGCGAAACCCTATCAGGTCAAGCAAGTATTGTCGGCAATCGTCAAGTTGGAGACATAGCATGGATGTTCGTCACTACACTTACCGCGTGATCTGGTCGAACGAGGACAGTGAGTTCGTTGGTCTTTGCACCGAGTTTCCCAGCCTGTCCTGGTTAGCGCCCAGCATGGAAGGTGCGCTTTCCGGAGTGGTCGCACTGGTTGAGAGAGTCGTCGCCGACATGCAAGCCAACGCCGAACCCATCCCTGATCCCATCGGCACTCGTCACTTCTCAGGCAAATTTCAAGTTCGTACGACCCCGGAGCGGCATCGCGCGCTCGCCACCCAAGCGGCGGAGGCAGGCGTCAGCATCAATCGCTGGGTGAATGATCGCCTAGCTGGATAGACCAACCGCTTGAGGGTGGGCGGCTACACCAACAACGCCGTCGGCCTCAACATTCCACCGGTAATGATCTTGGCGCGCAGGCCGCCCCTCCCTGCCAGCGCATCCAGAGCACCCGCCGCGACCGCCTCGTTCATCCAGAAGCACGGCTTGGCTTCCTCTGTGC
>JBBQQV010000432.1:0-2927 GCA_038215505.1 Lysobacterales bacterium | reverse complement strand
CAACACCGCATCGGACGCCGCACGAGCATACAGCTGCACGGCGCGAATGGCGTCGTCGTTGCCCGGGATGGCGTAGTCGACCAAGGCGGGGTTGTAGTTGGTATCGACCACGGCAATGACGGGAATGCCGAGTTTCTTGGCTTCCTGAACAGCGATATTCTCGTGGCCGATGTCGATCACGAACAGCGCGTCGGGCAGGCGATTCATGTTCTTGATACCGCCCAAGGTCGCTTCCAACTTCTCGCGCTCACGCTGCAAGCCCAGCACTTCGTGCTTGACCAGCTTGCCGTAGTTGCCATCAACGGCCATCGCGTCGAGCTCTTTCAAGCGCGCAATCGATTGCTTGACGGTGCGGAAATTGGTCAGCATGCCGCCCAACCAACGCTGGACGACGTACGGCATGTTGCAGCGCACGGCCTCTTCTTTCATCGAGTCGCGCGCCGAACGCTTGGTGCCGACAAACAGGATGCTGCCGCGCTTCTGGGCGACGCCTGAGACAAAGTTCATCGCGTCGTTGAACAGCGGCAGGGTCTTTTCGAGGTTGATGATGTGAATCTTGCCGCGTGCACCGAAGATGAATTGACCCATCTTCGGGTTCCAATAACGGGTCTGGTGGCCGAAATGGACACCGGCTTCGAGCATCTGACGCATGGTGACTTGGGGCATGGTACTTCCTTGGATGACAATAGGAGCCAAGCCGCCGATTGGGGCGGTGAGTAGCTCCGGGTTTGACCTCCCCGCGGCTCCATGACGAATCCGACAAACCCCAAAAGGTTGCTCGGACACCCCGCCATGGCAGTTCTACGCGGGTGCGAATTCACCGGTGACGCCCGGCGTAGGCGGGATGCAGAATACGTAGACGACGAGCGCTGCGCGTTCTGCAAAGCCGGCGAAGGATAGCTGCTGGTCTGGCTAGCCGCAACTATGGGACTATCGCGGACATGTCAATCACCATCAAAACTGCGGCAGATGTCGAGGGCATGCGCGTGGCCGGCAAGCTGGCGGCGCAAGTGCTTGAGATGATCACGCCCTTCGTGCTTCCAGGCACTACTACCGCTGAGCTTGACGAGCGCTGCCACACCTACATTGTCAATCAACAAAAGGCAGTCCCCGCCAATGTGGGCTACGGCGGCGCACCGGGGCGGATTCCGTTTCCGGCCACCATTTGCGCATCAGTAAACAATGTCATCTGCCACGGTGTTCCCAGCCCGGCCAAGGTTCTGAAGGACGGCGATATCGTCAACATCGACGTCACCGTCATCAAGGACGGGTGGCATGGTGACACCAGCCGCATGTTCATCGTCGGCGAGGGGTCGGTGTTGGCCAAGCGTTTGGTTGAGACCACGCGCGAAGCGATGTATCGGGGCATTCGCGCGGTCAAACCCGGAGCCACCTTGGGGGATGTCGGCCACGCCATCCAGAGCTACGCCGAGAGCCAGCGCTTTTCGGTGGTTCGCGAATACTGCGGGCATGGCATTGGCCGCGTTTATCACGAAGATCCGCAAGTTCTTCATTATGGCCAGCCTGGTACCGGCATGCGATTGCAGCCGGGCATGACCTTTACCGTCGAACCGATGATCAATGCTGGCGCTCGCCACACGCGTCTGTTGCCCGATGGCTGGACGGTAGTCACCCGTGATCGTTCGTTGTCGGCACAGTGGGAACACACGATCGCGGTCACCGAGACCGGCTACGAAGTGCTGACTCCGCGCAGCGATGACGCTGGCTGGTTGTGAGCTTGACTCCGCCCAACGTGTCCTTGCTTGAACGCCTCACGGCAGTTGGCAAGGACGCTTGGCGTGATGCCGCCCGCGAAGCGCTGGCCTCGACCCGGGCCAGGCTCGACGCCGAGTTCGACGCCAACGTCGAAATAGGCGAATTGCTGCGAGGTCGCTGCGCCGCCGTTGACGCGGTGTGCATAAGCGCTTGGCGAACCATCGCTTGCGAGCCCGCTGGCCTCAGTCTGCTAGCTACCGGCGGCTACGGTCGCGGCGAGTTGTTTCCGCATTCGGATGTTGACCTGCTGGTGCTGGGTGAACTGGATGCACAGGAGGGTGCCCAGCTCGCCTTGCAGCGATTCTTTGCTGCGCTGTGTGATGTAGGCTTGGAGCCTGGTCATGCCGTGCGCAGTGTCACCCAGTGCGTCGAAGCTGCCTGCGCTGACATCACGGTGGCTACCGCTTTGCTGGATCTGCGAGCGTTGTCTGCCGAAGACAGTGTGCTGCGCGCATTGGAAGTCGCTTCCAACGCGCCGGGTGTATGGCCACCGGCGGAGTTCTTTGCCGGTAAGCGTGCCGAACTGCGGGCGCGACATGCGCGCTACAACGACACCGCTTACAACCTCGAGCCCAATCTCAAGGAGGGTCCAGGCGGACTACGCGATCTGCACACCTTGGCGTGGATGGCGCAGCGCCTGTTTGGGGTCAGTGATCTTGCCGGTCTGCGTCCTTTGGATGTACTCGGCGAGGGCGAGGAAGACGCTTTGCATCGGGAATACGCGGCGCTGTCGAGGCTGCGTTTTGGCCTGCATTCAGTCGCCGGTCGACGCGAAGAGCGACTGGTGTTTGAACATCAGACCGCTTTGGCCAAGCGCTTTCAGCTACGCGACGAGCACCTCGAAAATCTTGCTGTCGAGCAATTGATGCAGGGCTATTTTCGCAGTGCCGCGATCGTCTTGCGCTTGTCGGAGCGTTTGATGCAACGCTTCGAAGAAAGCTTGGGCGGCGCGCAGGCACGGGTGGTGTTGGATGAGCAATTCGCGCTGGATGGCGGCTATCTGCGCCTGCGCGACGACCGCCTGTTGAGCGAGCGACCGCTGGCGATCATTGATCTGTTTGATGTTTGGCAAAACACGCCCGAAGTGCGCGGTTTACATTCCACTGCGGCACGCGCGCTGGGCGAAGCACTGCCGCGCGTCGATGCCCAGT
>JBBQQV010000431.1:0-2934 GCA_038215505.1 Lysobacterales bacterium | reverse complement strand
GGCGCAGGCAAACGCAGCAGGTTCGTGGCATTTGAGCCAGCAGGACACGTAAGTAATCAGCGCAAAACTGGCAGCGTGGCTCTCTGGAAACCCATAGCTGCCAAAGCCTTTGATCTGCTCGAACACCTGCTCGGCAAACTCCAGTGGATAGCCGCGCTCAGCCATCCCACTCAAGATGCGCAGGCGATGATGTTCAAGCCCACCGCGACGCTTCCACGCCGCCATCGAGCGGCGCAAATCATCGGCCTCGCCGGGTGTATAGCCAGCAGCAACCATCGCCAACTGCATTACTTGCTCTTGAAACAGCGGCACGCCGAGGGTGCGTTCAAACACCGTCTTCAGTGCTTCCGACGGATACACCACCGGCTCTAGGCCCTGCCGCCGGCGCAGGTAGGGATGGACCATTTTTCCTTGAATCGGACCGGGGCGGACGATAGCGACTTCGATCACCAGGTCATAAAACGTGGCCGGTTTGAGTCGCGGCAGCATCGCCATCTGCGCGCGTGATTCGATCTGAAATACACCCACCGTGTCGGCGCGTTGAATCATCGCGTAAGTCGCCGGATCTTCACTGGGAATCGTCGCCGGGGTGAGGTCTCGGCCGCGTTGTGCACGCAGCAGGTCGAGGCACTTGCGCACACAGGTGAGCATGCCCAGCGCGAGACAATCGACCTTGAGCAGGCCCAGCGTATCGAGGTCATCCTTGTCCCATTGGATGATGGTGCGATCAGGCATGGCTGCGTTCTCGATCGGCACCAGGGTGTGCAGTGGCTGTTCAGCGATGACAAAGCCACCGACGTGCTGCGAGAGATGGCGCGGCATGCCCAGCAGCTCGCCGACCAGGATGACTAAGCGACGCATGGCGGGGCTTTCGGGATCAAAGCCGCGCTCGCGCAGACGTTCCGGCGATGGCGCTTCCTCACTCCAACCGCTGACTGTGCGACTGAGCTGGTCGAGCTGATCACTCGGCAAGCCCAGCGCACGCGCCACATCGCGCACCGCGCTCTTACTGCGATAACAAATGACGGTCGCAGCCAGCGCCGCGCGCTCGCGCCCATAGCGGCCGTAGATGTACTGGATGACTTCTTCTCGACGCTCGTGCTCGAAGTCGATATCGATATCCGGCGGCTCGTTGCGCTCGCGGCTGATGAAGCGTTCAAACAGCAGGCTGGCGCGAGCCGGATCGACCTCGGTGACGCCCAGCGCAAAACATACCGCCGAGTTGGCCGCTGAACCGCGGCCCTGACACAAGATGCCCTGTGATCGCGCAAAGCGAACGATGTCGTGCACG
The DNA here is from genome assembly GCA_038215505.1 of Lysobacterales bacterium. Classification (GTDB taxonomy): domain Bacteria; phylum Pseudomonadota; class Gammaproteobacteria; order Xanthomonadales; family Xanthomonadaceae; genus JANNWF01. Next base: position 1,643 of record JBBQQV010000431.1, on the reverse strand, counting down.
GTCAGAAAATAGGAGGCGTAACCCAGCTCAGCGATCAGCGCCAGCTCGTGCTCGATCTGTTTAGCAGCGCGCGCAGGCACGCCCTCTGGCCAACGCCAGGCCGCGCCAACAGCGCTCAACTCACGCAACCAGCTGTCCGCGTTATGACCCGTCGGCACCAGCTCGTGCGGGTATTGGTAACGCAACTGGGCGAAATCGAATTGGCAACGTTCGGCAATCCGCACACTGGTCGCCAACAGGTCAGCGGGATAGATGGCGGCAAGCGCCTGCAAGCTGCGCAGGTGACGCTCGCCGTTGGCAAACAGCCGCTCGCCTGCGTGGGCAACCGCCGTGCGATGACGGATCGCGGTCAGCAGATCCTGCAAGGCGCGCCGCCGCCGCACATGCATATGCACGTCACCGCTGGCCACGGCGGGCAACTTCAGCCTGGTTGCGAGGTCAAGCAGAAGTCGCAGCCGCGCGCCGTCATCGACCCCGCGATGCAGCTCGACCGCCACCCACGCCCGATTCGGAAAACACGCCGCCAGCCAACCGCCATCGCGAGTGCCAATGTCAGCGCGATGGAGGGCACCATCACTGGGCAGCCATAGCGCCAGCAGACCGTCGGTACCACTTTCGAAATCCGCGCGATGGATGCGGTACTCGCCCTTGGCCGAGCGCCGCCGAGCTTGCGTAATCAACTGGCAAAGCCGGCTGTAACCGTCGATGTTGGCCACCAGCAGGACCAGCTTCAGATGGTCATCTTTGAGGTGCTTATCTTCATGGCCATCGCGCACATTGCCATCGTGTTTGAGATCAGCACGCACAACAAACTCGGCACCCACGATCAAGGCCACGCCGCTGGCGCGCGAAGCCTCCAGCGCCCGCACGATGCCCGCAAGCGAGCACTCGTCAGTAATAGCCAAGGCCCGATAGCCCGCCTGCCTGGCACGCTCAAACAACTCCGCCGCACTCGACGCGCCACGCCCGAACGAGAAGTTGGAGAGGCAGTGGAGTTCGGCGTAGGGGGGCGCTTTTTCTGCTTTGGATGGGATCCAGGTTTTCAGGCTTCACTCGCTTGTTTTAGCTTTGAGGCTTGGAATCCAGTGTTTCAGGCTTCACTGGCTTGTCTTTGCAGTGAGGCAAGGTTTCGTCCGCCTTGGCGGCGGCCGAGTCACTTTTCTTTGCTTCGCCAAAGAAAAGTAACCAAAAGAAAGGCGACCCGAGCATCGCGCCTCGCTACGCTCGTTACCCTGCGCTGCTCACCGGTCTCGGGCCGGCGCGACCGAGCGAAGCGAAGGCGTAGCCGCGAAGCGGCCGAGCTCGCACATCCATGTGCTCGAACATTCGCGCCTTTCCCCCGAGCCCGGCTCCGCTGCTCGGCGCGATGACGGGGTCCAAGGTCAGAAGCAACAGCAACAGCAACAGCAACAGCAACAGCAACAGCAACAGCAACAGCAACAGCAACAGCAACAGCAACAGCAACCAACCCCCAGCCCGCGAGATCTTGATCTTGATCTTGATCTCGCGGACCGAAGATTTTCATGCCGTTGTCCTCGTAGGGATTGTGGGACGCTGTGATCATGATGCCGGCGACGGCCCCCATCGATTTCGTCAAATGGGCGACGGCGGGCGTGGGCATCGGGCCGACGAGATAGACGTCC
>JBBQQV010000430.1:0-2939 GCA_038215505.1 Lysobacterales bacterium | reverse complement strand
AGGGTGTTTGATCAGCCGTACCGCGTCTACCCGCTGTTCGTAGTAGCCGCGGACCGTGCCGACTTGCCGATACCCCAGGTGCTGGTAGAACGCGATCGCGTTGGTGTTGTCGGCCCGGCATTCGAGCCGGATCGCCGTGCTTCCGGCCACTTGTGCCGCTTCCTCCAGCCAAAGCAGCATCTGACGACCCATGCCGCGATGGCGCAACACCGGCGAAACGGCCAGCAACACCAGATGTGCGGCGTCGTCGTCGAGATACTGCATGATGCCGAAACCGTTGAGCCGATCATCCTGGACCCGTACGGCCACATTGGTCGACGCGTCTCTGACAGCGTGCGACACACGCACAGCCGTCCAGCTCCAGCCCAGGCCGTGTTCGATCCAGTCGCGCGACATGCGGGCGATGGCTGGCGCTTCATCGGTTGTTGCCTGGCGGATCGTCGGCTGGGCGGGCATGGCTGGATTGTGACCGCTCGGCATGAACAAGCCATTGCCACAGGCAACAACCCAGCGGGCAGTGGGCATGGCGTGTATGCAGATCGCCGGCGCGACGATGATCATCACGCAGTTCGCGGGTGCTTCACGCTGCCCTGGCTTCGGACTGCGAGGTGCCTGCAATTGACGAATGCTCGCCTTAGTCCGCCTTAGTCCGCCTTTGACCCGTAACCCGAATGAGTCCAACCGGCTGAACTTCCTTCTTACAATGGCCGCAATTTGACGGATCGGACGTGCCGCACGCAATATGCAAGACCAACCTTCGGTTTGGAATTTGGGCGACAAGCGGCACATCGAGCAATTTGGCGCTCCTCTGGCGGTACGCGCCATCACGCCGGAGGAAATACAGCGCCGACTTTCTTACCGTCTGCGCCAGATCATCGGCCCCAACGGACGTGTCAGCCTGGCACAGGCCGCGCGCCTGACCCAGATCAATACCCGCACGCTCAAGTCGTATCTCGACGGGACAGCTTGTCCCAATGTGGCGCGCTACGGGCGGTTGTTGCGCGTCTTTGGACCTGAAGTGGGAATCGAACTGGCCATGATGCTGGGTTGGGAGCCGCGCGCGACCGATCGACTCCGGGCGCCAGGCCGCGATATCCGCGACTTGCGGGAGGCGGTGGCTCAAGCCATTTCAGCCATCGATCTCGTCATTGCCCAGAACGCCGCAGTTGAGGAAAAGCCTGACGGTGCCGGTAGCTGAGGCAGGTTGCGCGCGACAGACTGCCGATGTCGGACCGAGGGGCTGCCCCGCGCTCACGATGGTTTGCCATCCGTACCGTTGCTTGATTGCGCAATCATGGAGTCCAGCACGGCAAGGCTGTCTTTCAACTGTCGGCGCAGGTTTTCGAGATCAAGAGCGCCGGGTGGGAGGCGGTCCAGCTCTCGCGGGAGCCAACCGTACATTTTGTCGATGTCCCGTGCCAGCTCGGGGCCCAGCACCGCAAGCAGCCGCTTGAACTTGGACAGATTGGGGCAGCCAGTGCCGCAGGCATAGGCTTGCAGGGAACGCTGGTCGATTCCGGTCAATTGCGACAAGCCGCTGTATGACCAGCGCCGCCCCGGACCAACCATCGTGCGCATCTGCGACCCAAGGCGGCGCGCCACTTCATCAGAAGTGATCTCTGCTGGCTCCAACGCGCGCGGATCGAGTTGCCAAGTCATAACGTCATGAATCTATCATGCTCTGGCCCGGATCCTCGCGGCCCGGATGCGTGCTGCAAGGCAGTATTCGTCGTGCCGGCAGGACAACATTTTGCGCAACTCTCTCATTGAATCGCATATTGCGAATGGCAACAATGCAACCAGGAAACAATATGAGCCCCGGCAAGTCCATCACGGCTTCGACGGTAACGCCAGCTCCATGGCGCCCGAAGGCAAAGGCGCGGCGCAATCGCTCGCATGAATCCACCGCTTTTGCCTTCCTCTTGCCTTTGGTCGCCCTCGAGTTTGTATTGGTGGTGGTCCCATTGGCCCTGGCGGTCTATTACAGCCTGTATCGGGTCGACTATTTCGAACTGACGAGTTTCCGCGGCTTCGGCAACTACGTGACGGTGTTGACCTCACCGATGGTGTTGAAGGCCGTCGCATCGACGCTCATTTTTGCAGCTGGCTCGCTGGTGTTGACGCTTGGCTTCGGGTTCGCGCTGGCCTTGCGGTTCGAAGTGGACACCCGTACCAGCGTTGCCATGCGCAGCATCGTGTTGGTCCCCTACGTCATCTCGATGCTGGTCGGTTCGTTGCTGTTGCGCTGGCTGTATTCCAGCGATGGGGGTCTATCCAGCATGGCGCTGTCCAGCGTGGGAATGGGCGATTTCTCCATCCTGGCCGATCCCAACGCGGCGATGGCCGCGCTGGTATCCAACGCCGTTTGGCGTGACAGCGCATTCGCCATGATCCTGCTGCTGGCCGGCTTGAAGTCGATACCCCAGGAGCTGCATGCCGCAGCACGCGTGGACGGCGCCAGTGCATGGATGCGGTTTCATCGCATCACTTTGCCGATGCTTCGGATTCCGCTACTGATTGCCGTCGTTCGACTGCTGATCCACTTCGTCAATGTGCTCACGTTCGCGTTGGTGCTGACGGGCGGCGGGCCGAACAATGCGACGCAGACGATGGGCCTGGCCTTGTACCGACTCGGGTTTGTCGACTTTCAGCTCGGCGAGGCGAACGCCTTGGCGACTCTGGTCTTTCTGTTCAACATCGCGCTGATCGCTTGCAACCTGGCGTTGTTCAAGCAGCGCAAGTCGCCATGACGCCGCGTCGCCCTGCCGCAACCTGGCGCTCGAGACGCCGCAGCCGACGCCTGGGCGGGCTTGCCATCGACCTGTTGATCGCGTTGTTTGCACTCGCACCCATCCTCTGGGGCCTTTCCACGTCGCTCAAGCCAGCGCGCGACGTGCTGGCGTATCCACCGCAATTGCTGCCTTCTCCGCCCACGCTGG
>JBBQQV010000429.1:0-2952 GCA_038215505.1 Lysobacterales bacterium | reverse complement strand
GTTTCTGGCAGCGATGACCCTCGGCGCCTTGAACTACAACAACAACCCAGCTCTGATCATGTGCTTTTTGTTGGCATCGGTCAGTCACAGCGGCTTGCTGTTGGGTTTTTTGGCCCTGCGGGGAGTTCGCTTGCAGGAAGTTGTCGGGATTCCCGTGCATGCGGGAGAGTTATTGAGCCTGCGTTTGCGTTTCGACGCCATCGAGCCGCGTCAACGCCAAGGCCTGGTGCTGCGACGGGACGCAAGCGTCAGCAGCTTTGCCATCGACAGGGACGTTGCTACCGAAGTCACTTTGCAGTTGCCAACGGTGCGCCGCGGATGGATGACGCTTGGCCGAATCGAACTGTCGATGCGGCGACCGTTGGGAATGTTTGTGTGTTGGAGTTGGCTGCATCCACCCACCACGCTGCTGGTGTATCCGTCCTTGGAAGCGAATCCGCCGTCGTTGCCGCTCGCCGGCGGTGAGGGCTCGCCCAAGCGTCAACGTGGTCCCGATGAAGAAGTGCACGGGCTGCGTGACTATCGAGTGGGCGATCCGCTGCGCAGCATCGCTTGGAAACGGAGCGCGCAGCAGGCCCGCACCCTAGTCAAAGAGTTTGAGTCGCCGGCTGGCCGTGACATCAAACTCGAATGGGATCGCCTGACGGGCCTCACGATGGAGCAACGCATCAGTCGGCTCGCCACCTGGGTAGTCGAAGCCGAGCGCCGCGGCTGCAGCAGCGAGTTGCAGCTGCCAGATCAGCGCTTTGGCCCGGCTCGCGGTCGCGCCCATCTGCATGCCTGCTTGCAGGCGCTCGCCTTGCTTGAGCCCATCGGAACGGAGCGGGTGCCGCTACGATGACGACGATTCAAGCCAGTTCCGTACCGCCTGCTGCAATGCTGGACCGGGCCAGCACGCTCGCCTGCCTGGTCTGCGTATCGGCCGCCGTGCTTCCTTTGGCGACCGTGTTGCCCAACTGGGTGAGCGCGGCCATGTTTGCCTTGCTTGCGCTTGCGTGGCTGGTGCTGTGGCGGCGCTGGACGATGAACCGCTGGTTGCGAACCCTTCTCACCCTAGGCACGGCAGCTCTGGTGATGTTTGAGTTTGGGGTCGGGATGGGTGGTGGTTTCGGCCGCGATACCGCCGCCGCACTGCTTGCAGTGATGCTCCTGCTCAAGTTGCTGGAACTGACCAGTGTTCGCGATGGGCGGGCTGTTTTGTGTTTTTCTTTGTTCGCCATATTCGCCGCTTTCCTGCAGGACCACGGCCCGCTGATTCTTGGCATGGCGTTGCTCGGAACCCTGTTGGTGCTGGCCACACTGGCGCGGATGGCGGAGATCGAAACACCGGCGCAAGCACCATTGCGCGCGATCACGGTCCGTCCGCGTCTGCTGCGGATTGGCAAGCTTGCTGCGCTGTCGTTGCCGTTGGCACTGGTGGGTTTTTTTCTGTTCCCGCGACTGTCCAACCCTCTGTGGTCGCTGCCGCAGAACAGTGACGAAGCGCGCAGTGGCTTGTCCGAAGAAATGTCTCCTGGCGACATCAGCAGCCTGTTTCTGGACGATACGCCAGTGATGCGGGTGCGATTTGAGGGCAACACTCCGCCTTCGTCCGCGATGTATTGGCGAGGCCCCGTGATGGCCAGCTTCGATGGTCGTCGCTGGTCGCGTTGGGCAGGTCTATCCGGCTTGGATCAACCCACTGTGGAGCTGCTCGGAACCCCACTGAGCTACGAGATTGAACAAGAGCCGACCGAACGTCGCTACCTGTTTGCGCTCGATTTGCCGGCCGCTGCCGGTCCGAATCAGCGTTTGAGCTATGAGCGCAGTCTGATTGCCGACAAGCCACTGATTGCTGTCACCCGCTTGAGCCTGCAGTCGCACCCGCAATACGTGTTCGACCTCAGCCTCAAACGAACCTTGAAAAGCTGGTTTCGCCAGCTCCCAGACGGCTTCAATCCACGCACGCTTGCGCTCGCTCAACAGTGGCGCGCTGAAGGCGACGACGATGAAGCGATCATCCGTCGCGCGTTGGCCTGGTTCAATGCCGAATTCATTTACACCTTGAATCCGGTACTGCTGGGTCGGGACAGCGTTGATGATTTTCTGTTCAACACCAAGCAGGGTTATTGCGAACACTTTTCTTCTTCGTTCGCCGTGTTGATGCGCGCGGCCGGTATCCCGGCACGGATTGCCACTGGCTACCAAGGCGGTTCGCTCAACTCGCTTGCCGGCTACATGGTGGTGAGACAGTCGGATGCACATGCGTGGACCGAGGTCTGGTTGCAGGATCGAGGCTGGGTGCGCATCGATCCGACCAGCGCCGTTGCCCCCGAACGCATCGAAGGCGGCATAGATGCACTGGGCGCAGATGCACGCATGCGACGCGGTTGGGGTCGAACCTTGTTTGAGGCAGCCGACTGGATGCGACGTGGCTGGAACGATCTTGTGCTCGGCTTCGATGCCACCAAGCAGAGCCAGTTGTTACTGCCATTTGGCGTCAAGACAGCCGATTGGCCGCAAATCGCCATCGCACTGATATCCGCTGCGGGCATCGCCATGTTTATTACGATGTTCATGTTGTTGCGGCCAGGCAAAGACCAACGCGACGCGCTTGCTCGCGCCTACGCTGAATTTCAACGGCGCTTGGCCAAGCGCGGCGGCCGCAAAGCAGCCAGTGAGGGCCCGCTGGCATTTGCGGAGCGCGTGCAGCCCCTGTTTCCTGCTGATGCGGCGCAAATCGCCGCACTCAGCATGCGTTATGCACGCCAGCGTTACGCTCCCGTGGCCGCCAATCCACAGGTTGAGCACACCTTGTGCGCCGACTTGCGCGGCTTTCGCCTCACCCCAGAGGAGCGACCATGAACCGCTTTTTGCTAATTTCATCCTTGATTTCTGTGGCTTTGCTCTCGGGCTGTGCCAGTGCTCCCAAACCGCTGCGAGGTGAGTTTGCGCAGATCTTGCCGGCGCAAG
>JBBQQV010000428.1:0-2976 GCA_038215505.1 Lysobacterales bacterium | reverse complement strand
GTGCTTCCTAACCCCTCCCCAGCCCTCCCCGAACCTCGGGGAGGGAGAAAGGGGGGAACTCGAATGTCTTTCACGAGAATCCTTTCACAAGAATCAAGGCCGACACGCATGTCCAACGAAACCGCCTTACCCGCATTGAGTCGCGTCGAAGCACGCATTCTTGGCAGCCTGATCGAAAAGGAAGCGACCACGCCCGAGCAGTATCCGTTAACCCAGAATGCGGTGCAGCTGGCCTGCAACCAGAAAACCAGCCGCGAGCCGTTGATGGCGCTGGAACCTGGCGAAGTCGGCCACGCATTGCGGCAAATGGAAGAACGCAAGCTGGTGCGCAGCGTGCATGCCTCGCGCGCGCAGCGCTACGAGCACTCCACTGCCAAGGCCTACGGGATCACCGGCCAGCAACAAGCAGTGATCGCGGTGCTGCTGTTGCGCGGACCACAGACGGTGGCCGAAATCCTCACCCGTACTGATCGCTTGGCCAAGTTTGCTGACGCCGATGATGTCGTCCACTGCCTTGATCGCCTCGCCTCGCGCGAACCCGCGCTCGCCGTGCGCCTGCCGCGTGCCAGTGGGCAGCGTGAGGAGCGCTACATGCATTTGTTGGGCGGGCCGATTGACGTGGAAGCACTTGCCGCCACGGCGCGTGCCGCAATGCCTGCTAGCGCACAGACGGGTGGCGTCAACGAGCGCTTAATTCAACTGGAAGAACGAGTTGCAGCGCTTGAACTGGCATTGCAACAGCTGCACAACGCGACTGACCCGCTATAGATTCGGCCTGCTAGTCGACAACTAAGGTGTTATGCGACGAATTTTTTTGCTTGGGTGGTTGCTGCTCGAAGTCAGCTACGCCGCCGAGTCAAACGCGATGAGCGGCACCTTGGGCGTCGGCTCGGCGCATGACCACGACCGCGAGTCTGCAACGGTTGTTGACCTGAGTTTGCGCTGGCCAACCTCGGGCCGATTCAACGTGATCGACGAGCACGAAGTGCTGGTGGGCTGGATTGAATCGCGCCCGCTACCGCCACTCGACGATCACACGCTGTTTGCCGGCTACGGATTTCGCAGCAACTTCGGCCGTTGGTTCACCGGTGGGGGCATCGTTGCCGTTGACCAGACATCTGAGGCGCTCAGCAGTTGGTACCAGTTCGTCACCACCGGAGGCGTCCATATCGGCCATGCCAGCCTGACCTTGCGACACGTCTCAAACTCGGGCTTCAAGGGCCGCAATCGCGGCGAGACCTACCTCTCACTTGGTTTTGACTGGTAACTGTCGCGGCAAGCGAGCGCTTCATCGGCCGGTGATTTCCGGCCACCGGCAAACAACCGGAAACAAGATTTCGGCCCATTGTTGACTCGGCGGCGAGTTCGCCGGATCATACGCGGCTCGCAATACCCCGCCCGAATAGCTCAGCCGGTTAGAGCACTTGACTGTTAATCAGGGGGTCGTTGGTTCGAGTCCAACTTCGGGCGCCACATTTCAAACGCTTTGCGCTGGCTTGCATGACGCGCCGCCTTTTACTTAGGCCATTACCCCTCGCTTTGCTGCCTGATCGCCCGCCATTGCGCGGGCGTTTTTCTTTTCTTGGCGAGCACTTCGCCACACCTTGAATGCGTTGTCTTTGCCGAACGAGGAACGCTCGCAGCGACTGTTGACAATTTTTTGGTCGACTGCTCTAGACCCGCGCCTTAAGGTCGGTTTCGTGGGATGTCAGACGCCGTCGGCAACGGCGTTCATTCGAGGTTGCTGACACGCCGTTTAGCGTCGCCGAACTTTTTGGCCCGATGCATGGGCTGGAGCTATGAAACCAATTCAATCCAGTCCACCCGGTGAGCCCGATCCAGTGAGGCCAAAGCGCTCATCTCAACAGAACTGCTGGTGTGATTGGCTGGTGTGATTGGCTGAAGTGATCGGCTGATGTGATTGGACGATGTATTTGGTTCGAGCGGGCGTGCAGGATGCCGCCTCATCGAACTGTTGCAGCAATCCTTGCTGCCTGCGGTTGGTGCCGCAATGCCGAAACCACGGCCGCGCGCCAAGCGTACCCGACAACGCCATGTCGTTTGTTGCTTCCGTCAGATTCGCGATCTGCACAGCCTCTGGCTTGCGCGTTCGGGATTTAGACATCTGCCTGCGGGCAGAAGGCCGCAAGCGCCGCAACGAAGAAGGAGTACTGCGATGAAACTATCGTTGTTGTTGTGGTTGAGCAGCCTGCTGCCGCCGCCGGTTGCAGACGATGTATGTCTGGCGACCACGGTGTATTTGGAAGCCCGCAATCAATCTTCCCTCGGCCAACAGGCGGTGGCGGAAGTCGCATTGCGGCGATTGGAGAGCGGCCGTTGGGGAGAGAGCATGTGCGCGGTGGTGATGGCACCCAAGCAATTTGCGCCGACCTTGATGCCCGCCGACTACGAGGTAGACAACCTGAAGGCGTGGCATCGGGCGATGAAGATCGCGCTGCACACGCAACGCGAGTGGCAGCGCCCGCATGACCGTCGTCAGCTGTTGGTGCCGGGTGCAGATTCTTTCGTCGTGCTGGCGCGCGCCAGCCCGGTGTGGGCGCGTGGCACGCCAGTGGCCCAGATCGGCGATCACACGTTTTACAACGTCACCCGCCTGTAGCTCGGTTGCCTGAGCGTTCCGCGCGCCTAGTTGCGCTTCGCGCGCCGGATCGTCCCCTGTGTGCTACGGCGCGGCTGGCTCAGCCGCGCTGCACGATAGGCAGGAACTCACGATCCTCGGGCCCAATGTAATTGGCGCTGGGGCGAATGATTTTGCCGTCGGCACGCTGTTCCATCACGTGCGCGGTCCAACCCGAGGTCCGCGAGATGACGAAAAGCGGTGTGAACATCGCAGTCGGCACGCCGAGCATGTGATAGCTCGACGCACTGAACCAATCCAGATTCGGGAACATATTTTTCAGCTCGGCCATCAGCGACTCGATGCGCTCGCTGACTTCGAACAGATTGCGGTTGCCG
>JBBQQV010000427.1:0-2981 GCA_038215505.1 Lysobacterales bacterium | reverse complement strand
AACTTCTTCACCGTCGAAGCCGGGCAATTTTGCTTCGCGCGATCGGTCCAGCAATTGAACGAGCGAATCAGAAGTCTGAGACGCGTTGAACGTCAGCTTTTCGGCTTCGAGTCTGCAAGAGTGGCCGGCAGGTCTGGGTCGCTATGGAGAGCTTTCCATAGCGACCCTTCTGCGACATTCGCTGCCGTGAACTCGTCGCGCCGAAGCAGCCGGTCGGATAGGCACCGCGGCCCCCGAAGGCGGCTTCGCGGAACTGTGGAATCTGCGCTGCCCGCCGGATCTGTGCCGCCGGGTCGGGCCGATGGACTACCGCTGCGAATAGCCCATGTCGGCGGGCATGCCGCCTGGGCGGAATTGAGTAGGGCGCAGCCGGCGGTCCGCGCGTTGGAGCCGCAATGTGCCTAGAAGGCTGTTATCTGGGCACCAACCCGACGGCAAATGGCACGACAACCGGGCGGTTTTGGTGTCAGCCGAAACCAGGGTTCCAAAAACTTACTCAGCGCAGCCGCCGGTGCCGCGATTTGGCGCAAAGTGCGCGTTCAAAAAGGCCTCGATTTTCAGGAATTCCTCGGTTGGTGAGCTGTGTCCGCCCGGCAATGCCCAGTGCTCATGGGCTGGCTCAAAGCCCGAGCGTTTAAGTCGGACCATCATCGCATCGGACATTTCCCGCGAAGGCCACATTTCATCTTGGGCGGCCGAAACCAGCAGCAGCGGCCCGTTGATCTGTTCAACCGGAATCGCGGCCGCATCCATCGCGGCTTGGTTGCCGACCAGTTTGCGCATCACCCCGCCGATATCGCCCAGGATTAGCTCGGGCGTCGCGCTCCAGAGCATCGGTACAAACGGCAAAGGCTGACCTTCGAAGGCAAAAGCGGACGTCACCATGGCATCGGTATGGCTCACAAACACTGCGCTGCTTGGCGACAGGGCGACGACGGTGCGGATGTCGGGATAGCGGCTGCCGAGCAATAGCGCCAGTTCGGCGCCGCGTGAGCCACCAAGCACCGCGACGCAATCGCGGTTGATTTCTGGGTTCTGCGCGGCGCGCACGATCGCAGCGTGGATCCCTTCAATACCAATGCGATCAAGTTTTTCTGGCGTGTTTGGCAAGCCGAAGTAGCCAATCGCGAGCACGGCGTAGCCTTGGGCCAAGAATCGATCGCGCTGCGCTTTCCAGCGGCTGCGCGTCCACGCATTGCCGCCCTCGGCGCCTCCCAGCAGCACCAACAGCGGCTTTGCATGACCCGTAGTCGAAGGCTCAAGATACAGCTGAGCGTCCACTTGCCCATATCGATCCGGTAGGGTCTCGGTGTCAAAGCTGGTGACGACGTACCAAGTGTCCAACGCCAGCAGCGAGATCAAGGCGATCAGTCCGTAGATCGTCCAGCGCACGAGTCGGCGCCACAGTCTGGCTTGAGGCGGGTTGCTCAAGTCGGTGCTTGCCATTGAAAAATCTCCTCAAGTTTTGCGTCCAGGGCATGCGCAATGCGAAAGCCCAATTCGAGCGAAGGTGCATATCGACGGGCTTCGAGCGCGATGATGGTTTGTCGGGTTACCCCGCAGGCATCGGCCAGTGCCTGTTGCGTCATCTCACCGCGGTCAAATCTAAAGCGTCGGATGTGGTTGGTAATCGTCAATGGTGCGGCCATCAGGGCGGATCCATCTGCCGGCGGTCGCGCAAATAGAGCAGGGCGGCAACCGCGTTGTCGAACCACACGCCCACCAACAGGGTGCTCATCAGCAGCTGCGCAATCCACGGATAGCTAAGCATCTGAAGCCGGTCGGTAGGGCTGAAGCCAAGCAGCACTGCGATACAGATCACCGCCGCGGTGGTCGCGGCGCGGCCCCAAGTTGAGGCGCGCTTTTCAATAGCGCGGTCGCGTTCGTCGGAAATCACCGTGCCGGCCCAGCGTTGATTGAGGACATAGGCCAACACCGCCCAGGCGACAAAGAGCATTCCAATGCTGCGACCCGCGGCGCCGGCGTCGGGGTTCTCGCGAATCGACACTGGCGCTGCAAAAGCTGGCAGATAGATCCAGACCGCCACCAGGCAGGCGCTGCAAAAAGCCAGTCCGACCCAGGCCTGCCATTCCTGCGGCGCGATCGCCAGTTCAGCTTCCGAGTGCGGAATGCGGTGTACCGCATCAACGAAAAACCAAACGGCTGCCACAAACAAGGAGGTGCCGATCCCATCGAGCGGCATGTCCCAGTCGCGGTAGCTGTTGCCAAAAAACAGCGTCAGTCCGAAGCCGGCCAAACACAGGCTGGCAATGAGTTGGTTGCGCGGAGAAAGAAGGGTCATGATGTACGTCTCGCCAGACACAATGTAATGTGTAGATTACATGGCAAATTCACCATGTAAAGTATTTTTTACATCGTCCGGTCGCCGCGTGTGGTGTTTCAACGATGCGACCGTTTGCGGTTTGGTGCTGCGTAGGGGCAGGCCAGGAGAGGGTGACTGCTGTGCTCAAAGGAGAGCAGCTGGCCAAGTTGCGAGGTCTGCGGCCGTTTGAAACGAAATCGAGCAGCGAGCGCTGCTCGTGGTCCAAAGGAAGCGAGGGCAAAACAACCGACCATCGATGGCCATGAGCGTCGCTCTTGCTCTCTGACCCTGATGCAACGTGGGCTGGTCGCGGGCGATGTGGAGCGGTAGCTGTCGGGTAGGCCAGCAACGTCAGCAGCACCTTGAAAGCTGCCGGTCCCGGTTTGAGGCTGGCGCCGACCGAGTGACTGCACCTGGCCGTCAGTGTGAGTTCGAAGTCGAACCAGAGAGCTGACATTCGATGCGCGTGCTCGGCCAGTCGGGGTCAGCTTAAGGCGACTTCTGGGTAAACCCGGTATCGGCCAATTGCTGCCGCTGGAGGCGGGCTGCTCTCCGGCGTCCCACTTTTCGGCATGGTTGCCCTTAGGCTTGGTTTTGCTGCAAATTTGCGTCGAACGGGAGTTGATCAGGCGGTTAGTCGGCAGGGCATTCAGCGGAC
>JBBQQV010000426.1:0-3025 GCA_038215505.1 Lysobacterales bacterium | reverse complement strand
GGTAGCACCGCCCTCCAGAACGCCTCCTGACAAACGCCGCGAGTCGCAGCCGCCAGGCCAAGTAAGGATTATCGGCGGCCGTTTTCGCGGCTCCAAGTTGCCGGTGGCTGCCAAAGCGGGCTTGCGACCGACTTCGGATCGAGTGCGCGAGACCGTGTTCAACTGGTTGGCACCCGAACTGCCCGGCAGCCGTTGTGTCGACCTGTTCGCAGGCAGTGGTGCGCTGGGGTTTGAGGCGGCCTCGCGGGGTGCTGAGCATGTGTTGCTGATTGAGCGCGATCCCGAGTTGGCGGCATCGTTGCGAGGCTCCGCCCACCGCTTGCGCGCCGATTGCGTCGACGTGGTTGCAGCCGATGCTTTGAACTGGCTCGCCGCCAACAGTGCCGAGTCCGCCAGCCTTCCGCGCTTCGACATGGCCTTTGTTGATCCACCGTTTCAAGCGGGGGTGTGGAATGCCGCCATTGCCGGGTTGGTTCCACTCATGGCCGCCCGCGCGAGCATCTATGTGGAGTCGGCTGCGGGCGTCGAAGTGGCGATGCCGGAGGGCTTTGTTTTGCATCGTTTTGGGCGCACGCGCGATGTGGAGTTTCGGCTGTTTCAGCGAGATCAGGGCGAGCAGCCCGCCTGATACACTCGCTTCCAACCGTTTGGGTTAGCTTCACAATCAACCGCGGTTTCCGCGTCCTGACTTTTCAACTCGCAGCGATCAAACGCACGTCAGCATGAGCCCGTCTAAGCATGAGCCAGCCTAAGCATGAGCCCGCCTAAGCAGGAGACAGCCTAAGCATGAGACAGCCCAGTCCCCGAATTGCGCTGTATCCGGGCACCTTCGATCCGATTACCAACGGCCACGCTGATCTGGTAGCCCGCGCATCGGTGTTGTTCGAGAAAATCGTGGTGGGTGTGGCCGAGAGTCCAGCCAAGGGGCCCGGCTTTTCACTTGCCGAGCGCATCGAGTTGGCGCGTACTGCGCTCGCGGATATCCCGAATGTAGAAATTCTTGGCTTCAGCAGTTTGCTCGCGCACTTCGTGCGTGAAGTGGGCGCTGGCGTGCTGTTGCGCGGATTGCGAGCGGTCTCGGATTTCGAGTACGAGTTCCAGCTGGCCAGCATGAATCGGCATCTGGTGCCCGAAGTCGAGACGCTGTTTCTTACTCCGGCTGAGCAATACAGCTTTATCTCGTCATCGTTGGTGCGCGAAATTGCACGCCTGGGCGGCGATGTTTCTGCGTTTGTGCACCCGTCGGTCGCCGCAGCACTCAAGCGTCGCTATCTTGGTGCTTAGTCTCCTAGACTCCTAGACTCCTAGACTGCGGGGTTTAAACTCTCCCATTACCTGCTTCCATTCACGTTCTCGAGGTGAACCCACAATGCGCACCCTGATCCGTAACACCCTGATGATCGCTGCCGTGTTGACGCTGGCCGCTTGCGGCGAAGCCAAGGATGAGAAGGCGGCCGTGGCCGCGCCGGTAATTCTTTCTGCTCCCACCAATAATGATGATCGCGAATGGCGCGCTTATCTGGTGCAAGTGGTGAAGCAGAACATGCAGGGCATTCGCAGCAGCCCCTTCATGTATTACTTGCCGGAAGAATCGGCTGAAGATTTCGATGACCAGTACGAGCGCCAGCTGGAAAATGTCATCGGCACCGTCTCTCGCGGTGTGGTGCCAGGCAACATGCTGGCGTTTGGTTCGCCTTCACCGAAGCGCATGGCTGAACTGATCGAAGAGGCCTTCGTTGAGGCGGAGCCTGGTTCAATGAAGGATGTTCGGGTGCTGTATATCGGCAGCCAGGATGACGCGGAACAGATTCGGCCGCTGGTGGAAGCCACGGGTGCCGGCTTTGTGCAGGTTGATCCCTGAGTCGCATCCTTGTCCCAATCGAATTGCAATCGAGCAAACTGCAATCGAGCAGCTCTGCTGAATTGGGCAGGCAGTGCTTGCGGGCGCTGCGCAAGGGCTCGTTGACAGGTGCAGGCGCAACGGACCGTGCTAGATGGCTCTGCTGATCACGGACCTGTGCGTCAACTGCGACGTGTGCGCGCCCGTGTGTCCGAACGCGGCGATCAGTCAAGGGCCAACCATCTATGACATCGATCCCGGCCGCTGCACGCAGTGCATTGGCCATTTCGATGAGCCCCAATGTGTGATTGTCTGTCCGGTCGAATGCATCGAGCTCGACCCCGCGCATCCTGAATCCACGGATGCGCTGTTGATCAAGTATCGCCTGTTGACGGCGACGGTCGATCCCCACCTCCCCATGCAGGACACTGTCGCATGATTGCCCGTCATAAATTTCTTTGCGCGTTATTTTTCGTTCTTTTGTTCGGCTCGGCACACGCGGAGTCGCCGCTCGCGCAACCTGAGCCACATGCGCGGCCACCCCGCGCGGCGATCGCCAGTGCCAATTCGCAAGCCACTGACGCGGGTATCGAGATCCTCAAAGCCGGGGGCAACGCGTTTGACGCGGCAATCGCCGTCAGCGCGACCTTGGGCTTGGTTGAGCCGGAGAGTTCGGGCATCGGTGGCGGCGCTTTCATGCTTTTGCATATCGCTGCCAACGATCAGCAGGTATTTATCGATGCTCGCGAGCGCGCACCCTTGGCCGCAACGCGCGATATGTATCTCGGTGCCGATGGCGAGCCACTGCGCGAGCGCAGTATCAATGGCGCGCTCGCGGCGGCCATTCCCGGCTTGCCGGCAGGCTTGGTGCACTTGGCCAAGCGCTACGGCAAGTTGCCGTTGGCTGCGAGCTTGGCGCCGGCGATCAAGCTCGCTCGCGAAGGCTGGACCTTCAGTTCCAAGAATGCGGCCATGCTCGGCTTTCGGCGTGAAGTGCTGGCCACTAATCCGGCCGCAGCGGCGCTGTTCCTGGCCAATGGCCAATCACCCAAGCCAGGCGACAGACTCAGCAACCCCGACTATGCGGCGATGCTGCAACGGCTGGCTGAGAATGGGGAAGCGAGCTTCTATGAAGGCAAGTTCGCACAATCGTTGGTCGATGGGGTGCGCGCCGGTGGCGGCATC
>JBBQQV010000425.1:0-3029 GCA_038215505.1 Lysobacterales bacterium | reverse complement strand
AGGATGGCAGCAGCGAAAGTTTTGTGTCGGTTTGTCCGGGTACGGTACCGCATTGCGTTGCGCCGGTTCCGGGAACGCAGAGAAACAGCGCCGGTAACCTGCTTGCGGCCGGCGGTGCCGGTTTCGGTGGCAGCGGCAGTGTCGGCGGCGGCGGCAGTTACGGTGGCACCGGAGGCCCGAGCTCGGGTGCTGGAGGCGGCATAACCTGTGCCACAGTTACTTCACCATACGGCTCTACTACGACCTGCTTCTTTCGTCGATACTGACTTTCAAGTCAGCGCGAAGGCCCGCTAAATCGACGAGGCGATGTTGAACAGCACCGTTTCTTCCCACCCGTCGCGCTAGCTGCGATTGGAAGCCGGGGTCAGAAACGGAAGTCAGGGTCTTGCATTGGAGGCTTGCCGCAGCAGCGCTGCGGCAATGCTGGAGCAAGAGCGATGGTGCGTCTTGACGCACCAATACCGTGTTCGAGAACACTGAGTCGTTAGGCAACCTGACGAGCGGTGCGTCAAGACGCACCCTATGTTTCTCTGCTGCCGCCGGGATCAGTACCTGTGATCAGCGGCCCGCATTGTACTTTTGTGGGAGCGCCGGAAGGCGCGATTCGATCCAGTGGCGCTGAACATCGCGCCTTCCGGCACTCCTACCATTGACCTGCGCCTACTTCTCGACTTCCAAGGTCTTCGCCGTCGCCCCCGTCACCTTGCCAATCTTGGCGCTTGCATCGACCAGCAACTCCACATCGCGCTCGAACACCAGTTCGCCCTCGACCACGCTGTTGGCACCGATGACCACTTTCGGGTCGCGTTGGGTGCCCATGCTGAACCATGAGCCGCTTGGCTTGCGGACGATGATGCCGCCCTTGACCACGCTGCCGGCCAGCACTTCGATGTCGCCGCTGACTGTCTCAATGCCATTGCCGACCTGCGCTGTGGTGAGCTGAATCCCACCGTTGACGGTTTCCACGCGGCCGATCACGCTGCTGCCGGCGGCCATTGAGACGCCGCCATTGACGGTTTCCAGATCGCCTTCGATCAGCGCGTCTGCGCGCACGCTGATCCCGCCATTGACGGTTTCGGCGCTGGCCACGCGGGCACGTGTGCCGATGGTGATCCCGCCATTGACCGTTTCCACCTCCTGCGCGGTGGAATCCTCCGCCACCGAGACGCCGCCATTGACGGTGCTGAGGTCGCCGTATTCGACCCCTGCGTTGGTTTGAATCGCGCCGTTGACCTTGTCGATGCTTTTAGGGTCGGCGTGGGCGAAGCTAGTCGCCAGCAGGCTGGCGCTGAACAAGGCAGTGGCGGCGGAAAGATTGCGACGTGACATGGGTAACTCCTGTTGGGGTGGCAACGTGTTGGGCAGGTAACGTGTTGGGGAGGCGAGTGTTTGGGAGGCGTTGGAATCTCAATCCACTGGCTCTGATGCGCCAAGCTGAGCTTTGGTTTAAGGGCATCTCATCCGGCTTGCGCAGTGCGATGCGGCACAACCGCTAGAATCGCGATTCTCAACTCACCCTGACCCCAATCCGGAGCCTCCGTGACCCGCCCCAAGCCAGTGTTATTGCTGATCCTCGATGGCTGGGGTCACCGTGAGGCCGCGCCCGATAACGCCATCACGTGCGCTCGCGCGCCAAATTGGCGGCAGTTGTTGGCGGACTATCCGCATGGGCTCATTCACACCTCGGGCCTGCACGTGGGCTTGCCCGACGGGCAGATGGGCAATTCCGAAGTCGGCCACATGAATCTCGGCGCCGGCCGCGTCGTCTATCAGGAACTCACGCGCATCGACAAAGCCATCGTCGATGGGGACTTCTATTCCAATCCGCAATTGTTAGCCGCCTGCGATGCGGTGATCGCAGACAAGGGCACCTTGCATGTGCTGGGCTTGCTATCACCTGGCGGCGTGCACAGTCACGAAACACACATTTTCGCGATGCTCGAATTGGCCAGGCGACGCGGCGTGCAGAAGCTGGCTGTGCATGCGTTCTTGGATGGTCGCGATACGCCACCGCGTTCGGCGGCGGCCAGTTTGTCTGCCTTGCAAGCGCACTGCGATGCGATCCCTGGCGCGCGTATTCATTCGCTGTGCGGCCGCTACTACGCGATGGATCGCGACAACCGCTGGGAACGCGTCAGCCTGGCGTGGAATGCCTTGGTCCATGCGCGCGCCGATCAGCAAGCCAGTGACGCAAGCCACGCCTTGGCGTTGGCCTACGCGCGCGGCGAGAACGACGAGTTCGTGCTGCCAACGGTCTTGCACGGCGCGCAGCCGATGGCCACTGGCGACGCGGTCGTGTTCATGAACTTTCGCGCCGATCGCGCGCGGCAATTGTCGGCGTGTTTTGTGCAGCCGGAGTTCACCGACTTTGATCGCGGCGAGCGCCCCGCGCTGGCGTACTTCGTGTGTCTGACCGAGTATTCAGCCGACTTGCCCGCTGCCGTCGCTTATCCGCCCAGCAGCCTCTGCAACACCTTGCCCGAGGTGATTGCCGCGCACGGGTTGACCCAACTGCGCATCGCCGAAACCGAAAAATACGCCCACGTCACCTTCTTTTTCAGCGGTGGCGTCGAGCAGCCGCAAGCGGGTGAAGATCGCATTCTTGTGCCTTCACCGCGGGTTGCCACCTACGACCTGCAACCGCAGATGAGCCTTCCCGAGCTCACCGCGAAGTTGGTCGAGGACATTCGCGCACAACGGCACGATCTGATCATCTGCAATATCGCCAATCCAGACATGGTCGGCCACACCGGCATCCTGGCGGCGGCGATTGCCGCAGTTGAAGCGGTGGATGTGGCCATTGGCGAGATCGTGCAAGCCATCACCGCGGTCGGCGGGGAGATGCTGCTGACCGCAGATCACGGCAACCTTGAGCAAATGTCAGACCCCGAAAGCGGTCAGCCGCACACCTCGCACACTACCGGACCGGTGCCGCTGGTTTATGTCGGTCGTAAGGCTCGCGTGCGCGGCGGTGGTGCGTTGCAGGATGTCGCACCGACCCTGCTGACCTTGCTGGGGTTGCCCATTCC
>JBBQQV010000424.1:0-3042 GCA_038215505.1 Lysobacterales bacterium | reverse complement strand
AAGTGACGGTCCGCGCGGATTTCCAGCGCAAGACCGTTGGTCTCGGCGACAGCCTTGATCGCCTGCAGCACTCGCCAGTCGCCCGGCGCGGTCATCAGCAGGCGAGCCGGCTTCAGGCGCAGGATGTCGGCCTGCAACTGCGCACCCAGACTGCCGCTGTTGTCCAGCGCATCCAGCCGCGTGTAGTGCAGCGGGCGACCCGCGTCCTGCAGGGCGAGCGCGAAGTGGCGCATCGCCGCCAGGAACATCGCAGTCCGCGGCTTGCTCGACCACACATGGGTCGATTCTTCAGCCACCTCGGCCATCCACGCCGCATCGACGGCCGCATCGAAGCCATCAAATGCCGCCGCATCAAGATCCAGCTGATCGCCCAGCACGATGATCAGGGCGCGCAACTCAGCCACGCGCGACTTTTTTACGTCGACAGGCGTCGGAGCAGTACTTCACCTCAGCCCAGTTCTTTGCCCAGCGCCGCCGCCAGCTCATCGCCAAGCCGCAAGCCACGCAGGGCTTGCTCGGCAACGCCGCCTTGTTGCCACGAAAACCCGTGCTGCCCGGCTTCATCGTGAAACCACGCTGCCGCAAAGCGAGTGGAATGCAAGCCTGTTCATGCGGCGCGGTGCTTAGCCGCGTGATCCGCGTGATGGGCAGCGAATGGGGTGATCTCGGCGGCCGCAACCGACTCACGTTGTAGCAGCGCCGCGCAAAGCGATTGCGCAGACAACCAAGCCCCCTCGACACCCGCACCGCCGAGGAAGTCGCCGCAGACGCCTAGACCCTGAGCGGCATCCCACCAGCACGACTCGGACACGGCGGCCCTGTGCGCCGGCGGCAGCGCATAGCGCCAGCGCTGCAGCACGCTGTGCTGCCAGCTAACGGTCCGACCGAGCCAGTCGTCGAGTGCGGTCTGCATCTGCTGTTGGACCCACGCGGCCGGTTGTTCGAGGTGCAGGCGGCTCCAGTCCCCTCGCGCATGCACGACCCAATGCGTCTGAGGATGCGCGGGCTCGCGGCCCGGTCGGGCCTCATTCCGCATCACCCACGCCAACGGGCCCGTTGGCGGCCGCGCAAGCTCCCAAGCCAGCGCCGGTTCCGGGGCAGCTGCGATGCCCATCAAGGTCCAGCACGGCTGCATCGTGGTGGCAGCCGCGTGCCCCGCCCAGTCGCGCCGGTGCGGGCTGAGCAGAGGAACAGCCTGCGCCGGCGGCAGCGCCAACACGACCGCGTCGAACTGCACGGGGTAGCGCTCGCCAGCCGCCTCCACCTGCCAGCCGCGCGGACTTTTGTGCAGACCGTCAACAGCGAATGACCACGTGGCAGACACTTCATCCAATAGGCGGCGACACAGCGAAGGCATGTCCGGCGTGGGCACATACAGCCGGCTGCCGTCTTCAAGCGGCAAGCTGTCGGCGGCCAGCGTGGGCTTCCAATCAGCCAGCCAATCCGCCGACACGGCAAGGTCCAGGAAAGCCTGGAAAACCTCCGAGTGGGCCGTGATGCCGACGCCACCGTGGTCGAATCGCGTCGTGCAGGCCTGCCCTGCTTGGTCGACCCATTCGACGCGGCGAGTGGCAAGCCGACCGCCCGGCCCGCGCGATTTGTCGAACACGTGCAGCGAGTGCCCGGCCAAAAACAAGGTGCGTGCGCAAGCGGCTCCGGCGATGCCGGCACCGATCACCGCGACCATCTGAGCATTTCCGGGTGTCATCGGAAAAATGCGATCTGCTGTCCCGTCAACATGAGTTCATAGGTGATTTCTAGGCTGCCAAAGCTCCTATGCTCGGCGTCAAACTCGCGTCAAATGAGGGAAACAAAGAAGTAAAAAGTGCGTCATCGTCTCCGCCAACCGTGCAACTTGGCGGGCTTGGATCAGTCGCGCGGCGAAGGTCCCGCGCGCGGCTGTGCATCTTTAGTAAGCAAGCGCACCGAAAAACCGAAGAAACGATGGGACACTGGCTTACCCAAAGTCTTCCGGAGTACGCCCATGGCCGCCACTGCAACCGACATCTTCAAGATCATCTTCGCGTTCATCCTGCCGCCGCTGGGCGTGTTCCTCGAAGTCGGCTTCAAGGGCCACTTCTGGCTCAGCATCCTGCTGACCCTGCTCGGCTTCATCCCCGGCATCATCCACGCGCTGTACGTGATCCTGAAACACTAAACCGACCTGCCGCAGGTGTGGCGCGGGTGGCAAGGGTTGTAGGGTGCGTCTCGGACGCACCACCCGCCGGTAAAACCATCGTGCGACATCAGTCGGTGCGTCCGAGACGCACCCTACGCCGCAGTCGCGTGTCGTATCGCTTGGAGGGGCAGAAGGTATTTGTCCTCCATGTGATGGGTGGCGAGCGACTGCTCCGCAAGGTGCAACTTGTGTCCTGCGGCAAGCAGGCAGACGTCTGATGCAAGCGCGCACCTGTCAGCACATGGTCCGGTAGGGGTGATCGTTGTTCTTGTCGCATCGAACATAGTCTTTGCGTACCGATGTCACCAGCCGCCGAGGCGACATCCGCGCGGCGGTGCGGCAGACTGTGCCGCTCTGGACTGAGGCAGAAGCAAAACAGTCGACGCCGCGATGACGTCGACGAGGTTGGCAGCGCCCGAGTGCATCAAACCACTGCCGCGAGCGCTCTATGCTGCTGATGATCGATAACTAGCATTGGAGTTCACTGATGATCACTGAAGTCTATATCGATTCCTAAATTGCTGTTTAATAAGATTTTATTGTCTACTGTAGATCACTGACGTTTACGGACAGCGCCAATTTTTGAGGGTACAATTGCGGGTAGTTCCCATGGAATGGCCGCATGCCCAAGTTATCGCACCAACTGACCGATCTACAGGCTAGAAGCGCTAAGGCCAAGTCAAAGCCATACAAACTATCGGATGGGCGCGGCCTGTATCTCTTGGTCCAGGTTTCGGGTTCCAAGCTCTGGCGATTTCGATACCGAATCGCGGGCAAAGAAAACATGTTTGCCATTGGCGCCTACCCGGACGTGAGTCTCGCGATAGCTCGAAGCGAGGGTGAGCGCGCTAGGCGCTTAGTGA
>JBBQQV010000423.1:0-3045 GCA_038215505.1 Lysobacterales bacterium | reverse complement strand
CAGCGCGGCAAACCCGCTTGCAAAAAAATGCCATACCGGGCCTGTAACCACGGACTCAAGACGAGTAGAAGCAGCTCAACTAATAGCGCGCCCAAGGTCGCGCCCATGGCTGACAAAAGTGCCGCTTCGGTGAGTAGCAGTCCAAATACATGCCTCGCGCTCGCGCCGACTCCGCGCAATATGGCCATTTCGCGACGGCGCTCATTCAAGGTCGCAAGAATGGTGGTGAGCAGAACCATAAAGCCGGCGGCCACGACGCAGGCGGCGGCCATCGATAGGGCTCGCTCGGCCTCGTCGAGCATCGACCAAAGCTGTTGCAGGGCGACACCGGGGAGAACCGCCGACAGCGGTTCGATAGCGTAGGCATTGACGGCGCGTTGTACACCGAAGGTGGCGATTCTACTTTTTAGACCGACGAACAGCGCGGTGACATTGCGTGGTTCCAGCAATTTCGGATCAACATCGTCGATGGACGGAGCGCGGCCGATGCGGGTGCCGCTGCGCCAATTGAGATGGATCGCTTCAAGCGCAGCCAAGGACACGTAAACGCCTTGGTCGATGGCAGTGCCGGTGGCATCCAAAACGCCGACCACAGCAAATGGTTGATCGTCGTGTTTCTGCGCCGTCACTTGGCCAGTGCCGTGCGCCAACACAATACGGCTGTCGACCTGATACCCCAACTCACGCGCCACATCGGCACCGAGGACAGTTTCAAAAACCGCTGAGAAGACTTCGCCGCTTGCCATCGACAATGGCCGTCCACCGCCGGTCTGCAAGTGTTCAAAATAGGCGGGCGTCGTGCCAATAACGCGATAGCCACGGTGCGAATCGCCCAGCGAAATCGGCACGCTCCACGCCACCTCGGGCAATCCGGCAATCCACTGTGCGCTTTGCCAGGAGAGGTTGTTGCTGGCATCGCCCAGGCGAAATACCGAATAGAGCAGCAGTTGCACGGGATGTGCGCGGGCACCGACGATGAGATCGGTGCCGGCAACGCTGCGCAGGAACGAAGTGCGAGCTTCGTCGCGCAAGCGTTCCACGCCCAGCAACAGGGTGACGCTCAAGGCAATGGTGAGCACGGTCAGTCCGACCGTAAAGCGACGTGCCAAAAGACTGCGATAGGCGAGGGTGAGCAGGCTTCGCATCTCAGGCCAACTCAGCGGCAGCGTGTGAATCCGCAATGTCGGCAAGTTCAATAGCGCGGTCAAAATGATGGGCGAGCGCTGCGTCGTGACTGACAAAAACCACCGCCGCTCGGGTGCGCGTCAGCTCGGCATTGAGCAAGTTGAGGAAAGCGTCGCGCGCCTGCGTGTCCAGCGCCGAGGTTGGCTCATCGGCGAGTACCAAAGCGGGTGAGCCGATCAAGGCGCGGGCGACGGCAACCCGCTGTTGTTGACCCACCGACAGCTCAGCCACTCGGCGTTGCATTAGTGCGCGGCCACTCAAGCCCAAGCGCTGCAACAAGTCGTGCGCGGCGGCGTCGAGCGACGCGTGTTCGCGTTCGGTGCGGCGGCGGCGCGCCATGCTGAAACGACAAGGCAGGGTGACATTGTCTTGCATCGACAAAAACGGCAGCAGGTTGAACTGCTGAAACACCACGCCCAGTCGATCCGCGCGCAAGCGATCACAGGCTCCAGCGCGGCGGGTGGTGATCTCAACGCCTTCAATCTGAATCGAACCCGAGCGTGGCGCCAGTGTTCCAGCGATCAGATTGAGCAAAGTGCTCTTGCCAGAGCCGCTGGAACCGCGCAGAAATACGCGCTCACCGGCTGCGACCTCGAATCCAGCGATGCACAGCCCAGGCGCATGTCCACCCGGCCAAGCGTGGACCACTTCACGCATCGCAAGGACGGGCGTCGCATTCACTGGTCTGGGACCAACGCGACAGTGTTCGATTGGGGGCTCAAGTCAGCCGCCGTCTGCTGCGTTGGAGTGATCAGTTGCACGCGCATTTCACGCAAGTTGGCGAAATGCTGGAACACATCAACCCGCAAGGAACGCAGCTTTAATGGGTCAGCGCATTCAACCTGCCAGTTGGCCGACCAGTCGGCGTGCGCGTCAGCGTGCTCATCTTCGTGATGCCCGTCGGCGTCGTGATGTGATTGGTCGTGTTGAGCTTCGTCGTGATGTGGCTTCGCGACTTCGCCTGCCGTCTCACGCATCTCGCCAGACGCAAACTCGAGCTGCATCGAAGCAGGAGCCAGCAGGCAGTGAGCAGCCGCATCCAGCACGAACAATTCGCCGCTACTAAGTAGTGCTTGTGCCTGAGTCCAAGTCACGCGCTCCTCTGGCAGGCTAGGAGCGTGCTCAAAGCCGACAAATCCCTCCGCCGCACCGCGCAGCGAGAACGCAACGGTATCGCCGTCCACGGCGACGTCCAGGTTGGCCACGCCGTGCTCATGCGCAGGCGCTGCATTCACGACATGGATGAATGTGGAGGCCAACACTGAAGCGGCTAAAAAAATGCGGCGCATAAGGCGCTTCCTAGACTTGATAGGTATGTTATACCGTAACATTTAGTTTCGAGGAGTGTGCGATGCGATTCGGTAATGAGTGGATGGATCGCGCGGGCGCGGCGATCTCCACTTTATGCGGTTTGCACTGCGTGCTGGTCTCGGCGCTTCTGCTTGCCTAGCCCGCATTGTGGCTACGAGGCGAGATCGCTGGGCTGCCATTGACATGGTTGCGAAACATGGAGTGGGTGCTGGCGGTGTCTGCTTTGACTATGGCCACCATCGCTTTGGGCTCAGGCTGGTGGGTACACCGAAACTGGGGTCCAAGCTCAATGGGCACCTTCGCCGCCGGCCTGATCGTCGTCGGCACGCTAACCCCGTTGCCCTCTCCTCATGTGACCAGTGCCATCGTGTTGGCCGGTGGATTTACCCTCGCCACAGCGCACTTGTGGAACCTGCGCGTTGCTCGCTTTGTGCGCCAGCAGCAACAGGCCCCGGCCATCAGCACCTTGCGTTAGGTGCGAAACATTATAACATTGGCAGTTGATTTCCCAGGAGACTTCGTGATGACCAACTTGCAGTTGCTTGCTTC
>JBBQQV010000422.1:0-3050 GCA_038215505.1 Lysobacterales bacterium | reverse complement strand
CCAGGTAGGCCTGCGCCCCCTTGGCGGCAGGATCGAACACCACGCCGGGTTGGCCGAACGACGGCGCCTCGGCCAGCCGCACGTTGCGCGGAATGATGCTGCGGAAGACCTTGTCGCCGAAATGCTGTTCCAGTTGCGCCGAGACCTGCGTGGTGAGCGTCGAGCGCGGGTCGTACATCACGCGCAACAAACCGATGATCGCCAAGTCGCGGTTCAGGTTGGCGTGCACTTTCTTGATGGTATTGACCAGATCAGACAAGCCCTCAAGCGCGTAGTACTCGCATTGCATCGGAATGATCACCCCGTGCGCGGCACACAGGCCGTTCAAGGTCAGCATCGAGAGTGACGGCGGACAGTCGATCAAGATGAAATCGTACTCGTCCCGGACGGTGGCCAATGCCTGCTTGAGACGGGTCTCGCGCTGCGCGACATCGACCAGCTCGACCTCGGCACCGGCCAGGTCACGATTGGCCGGCAGAACGTGGAGCACACCGCCAACCGCTGCCGCGTCGCCAACGGCGGGTGAGACCTTGCGTGCTTCGGGAAGCGTCGCCATGCCCAGCAGAACCTGATACACACTGGCTGCAAGTGCGCGCTTGTCGATTCCGCAGCCCATGGTGGCGTTGCCCTGCGGGTCGAGATCGACCAAGAGAGTGCGTTGACCCGACAAGGCGAGCGCTGCGGCAAGGTTGACGCTGGTGGTGGTTTTGCCGACGCCGCCTTTCTGGTTGGCGATCGCGAATATGCGGGCGCTCACCGCACGCCGCCGGACTGCGGTGAGCTGACCAGTCTCTGCGGATCGTAGCCCACAGAGAGCAGCAAAGCGTCTATTGCAACGCGATCCGCGCTACTCAAGGCGGTGTCGCGCGCCAGAATCCATAGAAAGCTGCGGCTGGGTTCACCAACCACCGCGTAGCGGTAGTCGTCTGCCAATCCGATTACCCAGTAGTCGCCCCAAACCATCGGCAGCCATGCAAGCCAGGCCGGCGCGAAGCGCACCTGTAACCGGGTCGGATCATAAGGATTGACGCTCCGCGCCGCGCCGATAGCCACTTCAACAGAACCGTCAGCGCCCACACAACGGTTGCGCACCAGCAGTTCTCCGGGTCCTCCCGCAGCATATTCAGCCTCGGTGTCACGCACGCATTTGCGCTGGAAACGGTTGGGAATCAACGCTATTTCATGCCATTTGCCCAAAAAACGCTGTAAATCGAGCAACTTAACGGTGGGCAAAGGAGCCGACTCCGCGCCTGCCACACCCCAAAAACCGAGCAACAGGGTGACTACGGCGAGCGCGCACAATCGCTTGATTTCAAACATGTGCCGCCCGCAACACCACCAGATGGCGTTCAGCTTGCAATCCCGGTACCAAGAGCCGATGGACTTGATCGAGCCGACAATCCTCCGGCAAATGCTGAAGTTCTTCGTGCGGATGTACGCCTTTCATGGCCAGCCAGCGCGCACCAGCGGCTTGGGCGTCGGAAGGCGGAGTGCCCAGATGGCGCGTCAATTGAAAAAACTCGCCCAAATCGGAAAACGCGCGGCTGATGATCTGATCGAAGCGCTGTGGTGGTTGCCAGGTTTCAACGCGTTCACCACACACCTGGAGATTGGACAGTTTCAACTCAATCTGCGCCTGCCGCAGAAAAGCGGATTTCTTGTGATTGGAATCAACTACCGTGACATAGAGGCCCGGCAAGCAAGCTTCGCCCCAAAGCGCCAGGGGAATTCCTGGCAGTCCGCCGCCCGAACCCACATCGAGCATTCTGCCAGCAACAACATACTTTGCCACACTAAGTGAATCGAGTAAGTGATGACTTACCATCTGATCACGATCGCGAATCGCGGTGAGGTTGTAGGTGGCATTCCACTTGGCAAGCAGATCGAGATACGTTGCCAGTTTCGCACGCACCGCAGCGGGAAGCACCAAGTCCAATTGCTCGATTCCGGCATCGAGCGCCGCCGCTGAATCCAGGCTCATCGGACTATCCTCATGCCATTACGTGACATCCTCCCCGAGGGAGGATGAGCGCTCCCTTCGGGCGGCCGGACGGGAGCACTCATGCAGCCAAACCCTGACCGGTCTGGGTCGCCTTTTTCAGATGCACCAGCAAGATCGAGATGGTCGCAGGCGTGATGCCCTGAATTCGCGACGCTTGGCCCACGGTTTCGGGTCGTTGTGCGCTCAGTTTCGCCTGTGCCTCGCGCGTCAGTCCGCGCACCTGCGCATAATCCAGCCAATCCGGCAGGCGCGTGTGCTCCTGCGCCGCGCTACGCTCGATTTCTTCGGCCTGACGCTCAATGTAACCGTGATATTTGGCGCCAATCTCCACTTGGCCGATCACCTGATCGGCAATATCGGCATCGATTTGAGCGGCGCCGATACCAGCGGGGTTTGGTCCCCATCCCATGCCGATCAGGGCTTGGTAGCTGACCCGGGGTCGCCTCAGAAGGTCCAGCAGGTTGTACTCGCGCTCTATGCCAGCGCCCAATACTCTTGTGGCTTCATGCTGTTCGAGTATGTGAGGGTTCACCCAGGAAGTCTTGAGGCGTTCACTCTCGCGCGCCACTGCTTCCTGCTTGCGACAGAAAAACGCCCACTGACTATCGCCAACCAGGCCTAAGCTGCGCCCGCTTTCGGTGAGGCGCGCATCCGCATTGTCTTCACGCAAGGAAAGGCGGTATTCCGCCCGGCTGGTAAACATGCGGTAGGGTTCGGAGACGCCGCGGGTGATCAGGTCATCGACCAATACGCCAAGATAGGCTTCGCTGCGGGCAGGGCACCACGCCTCACGCCCGCGTACCTTCAGAGCGGCATTGAGTCCGGCGAGCAAGCCTTGGGCGGCGGCCTCTTCGTAACCGGTGGTGCCGTTGATCTGCCCGGCGAAGAACAGCCCGGCCACGGCCTTGGTTTCCAGCGACGACTTCAGCCCGCGCGGGTCGAAGTAGTCGTATTCGATGGCGTAACCCGGCCGCGTGAGGTGCGCCCGCTCCATCCCCACGATGCTGCGCACCATTTCCAGCTGCACCTCGAACGGCAGCGAGGTGGA
>JBBQQV010000421.1:0-3053 GCA_038215505.1 Lysobacterales bacterium | reverse complement strand
GGTTGCGCCGAGATTGTCGAACAGGTCAAACACCTGATCGATCACCCAGTCAGGGCGCGCGCCGGGACGATCAATCTTGTTGACCACGACGATGGGCTTGAAGCCCATGGCAAAGGCTTTCTGAGTGACGAAGCGGGTCTGCGGCATCGGACCGTCCATCGCGTCGACCAGAATCAGCACTGAGTCGACCATCGAGAGCACGCGCTCGACTTCGCCACCGAAGTCGGCATGGCCCGGTGTGTCGACAATATTGATACGGTTGCCCTGCCAGTTGATCGCGGTGTTCTTGGACAGGATGGTGATGCCGCGTTCCTTCTCCTGATCGTTGCTGTCCATCATCCGCTCGGTGGTGACCGTGCGTTCGTTGAACGAGCCCGATTGCTTCAGAAGGCCGTCGACGAGGGTGGTCTTGCCATGGTCGACGTGGGCGACGATGGCGATATAGCGCAGCTTATCGATGGACATTGGGGTTCGCCGCGCGGTTGGACGCGGACTCTCTCGGCTGGAAGGGGCGGTAGTGGCCGAGTGTTGTCTGGCCACAGAAAAGCCCCTAAGTTTAACCCAGCGGTTGCGATTCGCGCCTTAACCAGCATTCAGACTGGCGCGGTCCTTAACCCTGTCGGAGTTGCCCCCATGCACATGTCAGCAGTCCATGGCCGCGCCCGGTTTACACTGGGCGACCCTTCCAGGATGAATATCCATGCACGACCTAACGGCTGAATTCGCTACTTCGCGTGGCACCATCCACCTGACCCTGTATCCCGAAGGCGCGCCGCTGACAGTGGCGAGCTTCGTACAGCTTGCCCAAATGGGCTACTACGACGGCCTGAATTTTCATCGGGTCATTCCCGATTTCATGGTCCAAGGTGGTTGCCCCGAGGGCAGTGGCCGCGGTGGTCCGGGCTATCGGTTTGAGGACGAGTGCAAGCCAACCCTGAGGCACGATCGCCCGGGCGTGCTGTCGATGGCCAACGCCGGCCCCGGCACCAACGGTAGCCAGTTTTTCATCACCCACGTCGCCACCCCTTGGCTTGACGGCAAGCACACCGTGTTTGGTGCGGTCGTAAGTGCAGCCGATCAGGACGTGGTGGACGCCATTCGGCAGGGCGACAAGTTGGATTCGCTGGTCATCAAGGGTGACGCCACGGCGTTGCTTGAGCGCTTCAAAGATCGCTTGGCGGGTTTTGCGGTAGCGGCGAAGCAGGCCCGTCGGCCTTAGGTTGATCGCCTGAGATTCGATAAGGGGCCAGCAAGTGTTGCCAGTCAGCAGTGACTGGCAACCTGTCAGAGGCTGAGTTGGCGGCAAGCGCGCGCAAGGCGTCGACTCGCGCCTGTATCTGGGTGAGTGCTTCTTCCTGCAGTTTGACGCGACTGAATTCGCGCGCCTTGGCCTGCTCGCTGCCTGCGACACGGCTGCCTCGCGATCGAGCCTCGTTGGCTTTGAGCAGCAGACGCTCAAGCAGAAACAAACCAGCGTCGGCGCGCAGATCGGCTTCGAGCAATGCACGCACCGCATCCGCATCCGCCTCCAATTCGAGGCGAGTGCGTGCTGTGGGAGATATCCCGATCCGATGTCTGAGCCGGCGGTGGGCGGTCTCGTGGGCGAGCACAAATGCCACTTCAGCCTCGTCGTGCGTTGCCAGCAACAGCCCAATGCTCACCAGCAAGCGGCCGTCGGAAAACATCTCGGCTTGCTCAAATGGCCGATCCAGGACCTGCAGTCGCAATTGCTCGCACTCGGGTTCGACACGACATAACAAGCCGCCCAACGCCTGTGTAAGCGCTGGATCGTCGATGACGACAGGAGGTGCCCGCGATGGCGCGCCGGAGCAGCCCGCAAGGGTGAAAAACAGCATCGCTAGGCTAAAGCGTGGTGCCATTTTGAGGTCAGAACGCGTGGGGTCCCTATGGTAATCTTGGCGGCCTTTTCACGTTGCCACTTTCGGAGTTTCGATGCTTCAGCTCGCTCGACGCGTTGGCCGCGCCAGACCCAGCGCAATCATGGTGGTGGCGGAGAAAGCCAAGCGTCTCAAGGCTGAAGGCCGCGACATCATTTCGTTCTCGATCGGCGTGCCGAATTTCTTGCCCGGCGAACATGTATACGCCGCGGTGCGCGAAGCATTAAGCAAGGATTCCGGACAGTACGGCAGCAATCGCGGGTCGGATGCCTTGCTGGATGCGTTTCTTGGGCACATCGACAGGGCTGGTTTGCAGGGCTACACGCGTGCCAATTGTGCGGTAGCGATTGGTGCCAAGCACATGCTCTACAACCTGTTCGAGGCGCTGCTGGATGAGGGCGATGAGATCGCTTTCCCGACACCGTACTGGACCAGCTATCTCGACATTGCGGAGATCGTCGGCGCCAAGATCCGCCTGCTTCCTTGCGGTGCGGACCAGGACTACAAGCTCACCCCGACCCAGCTCGACGAAGCCCTTTCGCACCGGCCGCGCTTGTTCCTGTTCAACAATCCCAGCAATCCCACCGGCATGGTTTACAACGCCGATGAGGTCGCTGCGCTGGCTGAAGTGTTGCTGCGCTATCCGGATACCTGGGTCATCACTGATGATATTTATCATCGGATGATCTTCGACGGTCTGAGTTACCGCAACTTCGTGCAAGTGCAACCTTCGTTGCGAGATCGGGTGATCTTCGTCGATTCACTGTCCAAGACTTACGGCATGCCGGGTTGGCGGGTGGGATTGATGGCGGGGCCTGAAGCGGTTGCGACCGCGATGGTGACGCTGAATTCCAACCACATCACCAATTTGCCGGAAATGGTCAGCGCGGCCGCAGTGGCCGCTTTCAACGGCCCGCAAGATGTACCGATCCAGAAGTGCGCCGAATTCCAGGCCAAGCGTGATCTGGTCATGGCGGCGATGACGTCGATCCCCGGCGTGATTTGCCCGCGCCCGCAAGGTGCGTTCTATGTGTTTCCGGATATTGCATGCGCCTTTGGGAAGTCCCACAACGGAGTGCGGATTGGCAACGACGTGGACCTCTGCAATGCCTTGCTTGACGTCAAAGGCGTCGCCTGTGTGCCCGGATCAGCCTT
>JBBQQV010000420.1:0-3088 GCA_038215505.1 Lysobacterales bacterium | reverse complement strand
GCTCGTCCGGCCAACGGGCCTGCAGGCCCGCTGGCGTTCGCCGGCTCGCAGCTTGCGCTGCTCGAAATCCCGGCTCGTCCGGCCAACGGGCCTGCAGGCCCGCTGGCGTTCGCCGGCTCGCAGCTTGCGCTGCTCGAAATCCCGGCTCACCCCCGTTCCAACAACTTGCGCAGATCGATAATCGCTGCGTTGGCGCGGGACACGTAGTTCGCCATCACCAACGAGTGATTGGCAAAGAAGCCGTAGGGGGAACCATTGAGGACGATGGGGCTGCCGAGAGGCTGCTGCGATTCTTCCAGTTCGCGGATGATCTGACGCAGCGATACCAAGGCATTCTTGTCGCGCAGCACGGGCCCGAAATCCTGCTCGGCGGCGCGCAGGAAATGCAACAAGGCCCAGGTGCTGCCACGGGCCTCATAGAATACGTCGTCGACTTGCAGCCACGGCGTCTTGATCGATTGTTGCGCCGCCGCCGGAGTGGATTGGCGGGCTTCCGCGTCGCCACCCAAGTCTGTATCCACACGCACTTGACCGACACTCGCAGACAACCGTTGCGACAGCGATCCGAGGCGTTTTTCTACCACCGCCAGCCAATCGCCCAAGTTGTCGGCGCGCGCATAAAACTGCGCGTTGTACTCGTCCTTGTCACTCAGCCGGGTCAGGTAGGCCTCAACGTGGCCAATGGCTTTGCGGTATTGATTCTCCGAGGCCGGCAACAACCAGCGATCCGACGGCGTCGAGAACAGCGGATCGGCTTCCAGCAGATCGATGTCCTCGGTACTTTGGGTTTGCGAACGACTGAACTCGTTGCGATAGGCCTTGGCCAGATCGCGCACTTGCAACAAGGCGCCAAACTCCCAGCTGGGCACGTTGTCCATCCACACGCCAGGCGGCATAAAGTCGTTCGACAGGTAGCCACCACGCTTGTCGAGCAAGGTTTCGGCCACGCGAATCAGGGTCTCGGTGGTGACCGTTCCAACCACCACCGGCTGGCCACGCGTGGTAGCGCGCGCCTGCGCATGCGCGCTGACGTCGAAATCGTTGGGCTCAAAATCCCACCACCACCAGAACGCCATCGCCAACAGCATGGCCATCGCCAGCAACACGGTGGTGATACGAATCAACAGGTAGCGACGGCGACGCTTGGGTTCAGCCGAGATGGCGTTCATGTGGCATGCAACCGGTAGGGACTGACGCACAGTCTAGCCGTCAGCATCAGCACACCCGCTATTGGCGATTACAAATGTGCACGCCCTTCGCTAGAACTCGTCGGTACCCAAACGCTCTTTCTCGAGATCGTCTGCACTGACGGCGACGAAATCAATGGCCTCTTTCAGTGCACTGGCGGTGGCATTGGCGGGAATTCGCGCAATTGACCACACCACACCGTCTTCAATGCCCCAGAAACCCAGTTTGGAACGGCTGCTCTGCTCGAGTAAGCGTCGCGCCAAAGGCAAGTCGAGGCCCTTGCCTGCGCCCTCGTCGGCCTTCAACCCGGCGGAGAACACATCGCGAAACTCGGTATTGCGATAGGTGTAGGTGCCGGTCTGCACAATCACTAGTTGGGTGCGGTCATTGTCGTCGGTAAAGCGCAGTACGACCTTGGCATCGCCCTTGGCATCGACCTCGAACTCGAGATTCTCCGCCTCTAACGCCTTCTTGATGCGTGGATCGATCGGCGTGGCGGCAGGGTCAGCTGCCTCAACTTCTGTTGCAGCTATCGCAGCCCCCGCCATTGCCACTGCAGAAAGCAGTGTCAACGAGGTCAGCAAACAAACGGAACGTAGGCGACTCATGGACTCTCTCCAGCGGGTAAGGCCGGACGCTGAAAGTAGCGCCGACGTCGGCATGCTAAACCGATTCGTTGGCCGCTGGAACGGCTAGTTTGACCGCATGCACGGGACTAGCCGGGCGCTGGCTGTACGACCCACAATCCGAGTTCTCAGCCTCCGTGCTGCCGTGGCCTCGCCGACGCTAGCCGGGTTGATAGACCTCATTGCCAGCCGCTCGAAACTCCGCCGCTTTCTCAGCCATGCCCTGCTCCAACGCGGCCTGCTCAGACACGCCTTGTTTCGCGGCGTAGTCGCGCACGTCCTGGGTGATCTTCATCGAACAGAAGTTTGGCCCGCACATCGAACAGAAATGGGCAGTCTTGTGCGCGTCTTTGGGCAAAGTCTCGTCGTGGAATTCCTTGGCCTTTTCCGGATCGAGACCCAGATTGAATTGATCCTGCCAGCGGAACTCGAAGCGCGCCTTCGACAACGCATTGTCGCGCGCTTGCGCAGCTGGATGGCCCTTGGCGAGGTCGGCCGCGTGCGCCGCGATCTTGTAAGTGATGATGCCGTCGCGCACGTCTTGCTTGTTGGGCAGCCCGAGGTGCTCCTTCGGCGTGACATAACACAGCATGGCGGTGCCGTACCAGCCAATCATCGCCGCGCCAATCGCACTGGTGATGTGGTCGTAGCCCGGCGCGATGTCGGTGGTCAGCGGTCCCAAGGTATAGAACGGCGCTTCACCACACTCGCGCAACTGCTTGTCCATGTTCTCTTTGATCAATTGCATCGGCACGTGGCCGGGGCCTTCGATCATGGTCTGGATGTCGTGCTTCCAGGCGATCTTGGTCAGCTCGCCGAGGGTTTCCAGCTCGGCAAACTGGGCGGCATCGTTGGCGTCGGCAATCGAGCCAGGGCGCAAGCCGTCGCCTAACGAGAAGGCGACGTCATAGGCCTTCATGATGTCGCAGATATCTTCAAAGTGGGTGTACAGAAAACTCTCTTTGTGGTGGGACAAACACCACTTGGCCATGATCGAGCCGCCGCGCGAAACGATGCCGGTGACGCGTCGTGCGGTAAGCGGAATGTAGGGCAGGCGCACGCCGGCGTGGATGGTGAAATAGTCCACACCTTGCTCAGCTTGTTCGATCAGGGTGTCACGGAAAATTTCCCAGGTGAGCTCTTCCGCGCGACCATCGACTTTCTCCAGTGCCTGATAAATCGGCACGGTTCCGATGGGTACCGGCGAGTTGCGCAGGATCCATTCGCGGGTCTCGTGAATGTGTTTGCCGGTGGACAGATCCATGACCGTATCG
>JBBQQV010000419.1:0-3096 GCA_038215505.1 Lysobacterales bacterium | reverse complement strand
TGCCCCCGGAGGCACGCTATATCTCGCCGAATTTCATCGCCCCGAATTATGGCTGTTGCGCACGCTGAGCTGGACCTACTTCAAAGTGTTTGAACCGCTCGGTCTCGCGCTGTGGGATACGCACGACCCGTTGGAGTGCCTCGAAGAAATGGGCGGCTGGCAATGCGAGCGCACCACATTCTTCCACGGTAATTTCCAGGTCATCACGGCGAGGAAGCTGGCCTGAACCAGAGGGACGCGCGGGAAATCACCGGCCTGTCGCCGATCGATTGCGGGCTGCCCTGTCTGCCGCATTTGATTGGCCAAGCGACCGTCTCCGCATAGCCGCTATTCTGCCTTGGCTGTCATCTTCGAATCTCGATAGACCAGTACCGGAATCGCGCACATCGCCTGCACCTTGGTGGTGACGCTGCCGAGGATCATTTGCGAAAACAGGCCACGACCGTGTGCGCCGATGAAGATCAAATCGCACGGCACATCCTCGGCAGAAGCGGTCGCGACGATGGCGGTCGCGGCACTGTCGCCTGACAGAGACAGTGCGGTGCAATTCACGCCGGCGTCACCCGCTGCCTGCTCGACGACACTGAGATACTGCGCTGCCACTTTCTGCTGCGCTGCCACATACGCATCCAAAGAAAACAGTTCAGGCGAGGCAACAAATGGCTCAGCCACCATGAGGTGAAATGTGGGGTAAACATACAGCGCCACAATGGCGGCACTATGAAATTTCGCCAGATCGATGGCAGCGCGTGCCGCATGCTCGGCGCGCGGTGATCCGTCGATGGGAACAAGTATTCGTTTGAACATGGTCGACCTCCGGAAAGTGGCCCTATTTGAGCGCATGCTTACAAGTTACGCTTGGACGATGCTTCGCTGTTGACGCGGATCAAACGACGGACAACTGGCGCGCAATGATGTGCTGCGGCGGAAATTTCGCGCATCGCGCCCCTCTTTCTACGAGGCGCTCCCCGCCAATTTGACATGCGTGCGAAACCGTTGGCGCGATGGGTGTTTGATGTGCATCAAAAAGTCGCAACGCCTCCCGCGTACGATGTACTGCATTGGCGCCGGTCGACGATGGATGCGCTCAACAGCTTGCCGCGCACCGGCAGGAGGAGGCAGACGACGATGTTCCAGGTTCGAATACATGGCCGCGGTGGCCAGGGTGTGGTCTCGGCGGCCGAAATGCTTTCGATGGCGGCGTTTGACGAGGGCCGTTTCGCGCAGGCATTTCCCAGCTTTGGCTCCGAGCGGATGGGTGCGCCGGTGATGGCATTCTGTCGTATCGACGACAAAGAAATTCGCCTACGCGAACCGGTCATGGAACCGAACGCACTGATCATCCAGGATCCGACCCTGCTGCACCAGGTGGACCTGTTCAGCGGCTTGTCACCAACCGGCTTCATCCTGGTCAATTCGACGCGCAGTTTCGACGAGCTCGGCATTGCCGATTTTGTCAGCAAGTTTCCCGCTGGCCATGTACGCACGGTCGCGGCGACCGAACTGGCATTGAGACACGTTGGCCGTCCGTTGCCCAATGCAGCGCTGCTCGGCGGCTTCGCCGCGATCAGTGGCCAGTTGCAATTCGAATCCGTCGCGAAGGCGATCCGCGAAAAATTTGCAGGCAACGTGGGCGAGGCCAACGTGATCGCTGCGCGGGCAGCCTATGAAAGCGCGGTAAGTCAACGCAACGAGGAGTTGGCAAATGCTTAAGCAAACAGAAGGTTCGCACGCAGTCGCTGAAGCGATTGCGCTTTGCCGTCCGGAAGTCATCTGCGCTTATCCAATCACGCCGCAGACGCATATCGTTGAAGGCCTCGGTGAGATGGTAAAGAGCGGCGCATTGAAAGACTGCGAATTCATCAATGTCGAATCCGAATTCGCTGCGCTGTCAGTGGCGATCGGTGCATCCGCTGCGGGCGCCCGCAGCTATACCGCCACCGCCAGTCAGGGAATCCTGTTCATGGCAGAGGCGGTCTACAACGCCGCTGGACTGGGACTGCCAATCGTGATGACCATCGGCAACCGCGCCATCGGCGCACCGATCAACATCTGGAACGATCACTCCGACAGCATGTCAATGCGCGATGCCGGCTGGATCCAGCTATATGCGGAGACCAATCAGGAAGCCGTGGACCTGCACATACAGGCGTTCAAGCTGGCCGAAGAGCTGTCCTGCCCGGTGATGGTGTGCGTCGATGGCTTCATCCTCACGCATGCCTACGAGCGGATTGATATTCCGACCCAAGCGCAGGTTGATGCGTACCTGCCGAAATTTGAACCGGTACAGATTCTCGATTGCGACGAACCTGTGTCGATTGGCGCGATGGTGGGACCCGAAGCATTTTTCGAAGTGCGCTACCTTCAACATCACAAGCAATTGCGCGCTCTGGAACTGATCCCGCAACTGGCCGTGGAGTTCGAGCAGCAGTTCGGCCGCGATTCGGGTGGGTTGGTACGCCGTTACCGCTGCGATGACGCCGACACCATCATCGTCGCACTCGGTTCTGTGGCCGGCACCATCAAGGATGCCATCGATGAAGCCCGCGCTGATGGACAGCTTGTGGGCCTGCTGACGATTTGCTCGTTCCGGCCATTCCCGCTGGACGCAGTGCGCGCGGCACTACAGCAAGCTAAACGCGTAGTGGTACTCGAAAAGACACTGGCCGTTGGTCTAGGTGGCGTGCTCTCCGACGGGGTGAGAAAAGCGCTTTCTGGCGTCGCGCTCAAGGGCTACACGGTGATCGCCGGCCTTGGCGGTCGTTCAATCACCAAGGGCTCGTTGCTCAAACTATTTGATCAGGCAGGACGCGATGAACTCGACGCCCTGAGTTTCCTCGACCTGAATTGGGATGTGGTCAACCGCGAGATCGCGCGCGGCAAACAGCAGCGCCGTACCGGTCCGATCGCCGAAAACATCTTGCGTGACCTGCATGCAACGACAGCGAGGACAGCATGACCGCCCAACAGCCTGTGAAGTTTTATCAGACCGGCACCTTCACGGTCGGCAATCGGCTGCTGAACGAAGATGAACGCAACGTTCAGGCCAATATGCGCCGCACCAACTCGCTCAATTCCGGCCACCGCGCCTGTCAG
>JBBQQV010000418.1:0-3096 GCA_038215505.1 Lysobacterales bacterium | reverse complement strand
GCTGCGTCGACAGATTTCTCCCCAGCAGCTGCAGGTTCTGCGAATCTGGCGTGCGCCGGCAAGGGTCATGCCCGACCGCGGGTTGTGGATCGGCTCGGTGCAGACGATGACGCTGACGCGGCCCTTGAGCATGTTCGCGCTATGGCAACCGCAGGCCGACGAACTTGCGGCCTGGCAACAATTGCGGGTTTCCCTGGCGCCACTGGATATGCGCGTCGAAGCCCATGCAGACCAGTCTGCGGAAGTGATTTTGCTGCGGACTGACATGGAGCCCGGTCGCTGACTGCGTCAACGGCTTGAGTTGCGTGCCTGGATTCGGCTATATTCCGCGGGCTCGACGACTGCTGGACCCATTGAGTTCCGCCAGCTCGGTACCATCTTCCGGAGGGGAGTAGCTCGATACATCGGCGTCGTCAGTACGGGGGCAACCCCCGGCCCGGTGGGCAGTTCGAAGGGCACAGCTCTTGATCGCCGAGCAAGACCTTCGCGCACCGCGTCTCGTCCCTGCCGGTGTTGGACGAAGCGGCGGTGTGCCCTTGGCCACTTTCCGGATACCCCATGATGTTGGAATCGATCGGTACGCCGCTGCTCTGGTCTGCGTTCACAGTGTTTGTGCTGTTGGCGCTGTGCGTTGATCTGCTGCTGATGAAGAGCAAAGGCGCGCACCGCGTCGGCACTCGCGAGGCCCTGCTTTGGAGTGCGTTCTGGATCGCGTTGGCACTGATCTTCAACGGCTGGCTGTGGTGGTACCTGGACGCGCGCTTGCCGCCGGAAGAAGCCAGCGATCTGGCGACCAAGTTCTTGACTGGCTACCTGCTTGAAAAAGCGCTGGCGGTCGACAACATGTTTGTGTTTTTGATGCTGTTCAATTATTTCGCGGTGCCACCAGAGCGCCAGCAGCGGGTGCTGATTTACGGTGTTATCGGTGCCATTCTGCTGCGCGCGGTGATGATCTTCATCGGTGCGGCGTTGATCGCCCAGTTTCACTGGATCCTGTACCTGTTTGGTCTGTTTTTGCTGATCACCGGTATCAAGATGCTGTGGTTCGCAGACGATATGCCGGATCTCGATGGCAACCCGATCCTGCGCTGGATGAGCGGTCACCTCCGATTGACGCGCGAATTTCACGGTGACAAGTTTCGCGTGAATATTGGTGGCGTGAAGCATTTCACTCCTTTGTTCATGGTGATGGTGATGATCGCGATTACCGACCTCATTTTTGCGGTCGATTCGATTCCGGCGATCTTCGCGATCACTACCGACCCATTCATCGTTTTAACTTCAAACGTGTTCGCGGTGCTTGGATTGCGTGCGCTGTACTTCCTGCTGGCGGCGATGGCAGATCGCTTCCACTTGCTCAAGTACGGGCTGGCACTGGTGCTGATATTCATCGGCACAAAAATGCTGATCGTCGACTTCTACAAGGTGCCGGTCGGTTGGGCGTTGCTGGTGGTGATGCTTACCATCGGCGTCTCCATGGTGATCAGCCTGATGGTACCGCCGCGCAAACAGGCGGAGTGATAGTGCGGTGGGTTCATCGCAACGGCATAGACGCGGGCAGCCTTGGAGAAATGCGCTGATCCTAGTCGCCTGTCGGACTTAGCCCGGCCGGGCTGCAAATCCGCCTGTGCAGTGCCTGATTCCGTCGAATCAGGTTCCGCCGGTTCTTTGCCGACAAATCTTCAAAAGCTGTTTTGACGCGGCCTCGTTTTTGCCTCGAACTGCTATGCCCGACGGGCTCTCAGTCGTGGCTCGGTTGCGCGTCGACATAGCTGACCCATTCCACTCGATAGCGTCCGACGCCGCTGGGCAAAGCCACATCAAATGCGTCATCGACGCGTTTCTTCAAGGCAGCGCGGGCCAGCGGCGAATCGATGCTGATCCATCCGAGCCGCGCATCGGTCTCGTCGGGGCCGACGACGCGATGCGTTCGTGCCTCGCCAGCGTCGTCGGTCACTCGAAACCATGCGCCAAAAAAGATTGCGGATGGATCCGCTGGTGCGGATTCAACCACACGCAGGCTCTCGAGCCGGCGGGTCAGATAGCGCACTCGCCGGTCAATCTCGCCCAGCTGCTTCTTGCGATAGATGTACTCGGCATTCTCGGAACGATCACCCTCCGCTGCAGCGGCAGTCAATGCACTGACGACTTCGGGGCGGCGCAACCGCCACAGCGTGTCCAGCTCGCTGCGCAATCGCTCAAAGCCGGCCCGCGTGATCAATGCGGTGGATGGCCCTGCTGGCGCGCGCCAGCGACTCAAGGCGCGTCAACAAGCGGATGCGGAGTTGCCATGCTCCGTGGCTCAGCGACGCCGCCCACCAAGCATGCTGCCCAGCACGCCACGCAAGATTTGCCGACCCAACTGGTTGCCGACGGTACGCATGGCCGACTTCGCGGTTGTCTCAATCGCCCCTTGGCGGCGGCCGGTTCCAAACAGAATGTCGCGAATCCAGCTACGTTCCTCGGCCGGTTTTGCCGCACCGGTGGCAGAAGGCACGCGCTTGTCTGCGTCGGCCTGGGTTTTGGCGATCTCGGCTTGCGCCGCCGCTTGCTCGGCGCGCTTGCTGAGAATCTCATAGGCAGACTCGCGATTGATCGCGCTGTCATAACGCGTGCCGACTGGACTGCGCGCACGCACCACAGCGCGCTCTTCGTCGGTAATCGCTCCCATCCGACAGCGTGGCGGCGCCATCATGGTGCGCTCCACCGGCATCGGGATGCCCTTGTCTTGCAGTGTCGACACCAGCGCTTCGCCAACCCCAAGTTGCGAGATCACTGCAGCAACATCCAGCTTGGGATTGGGGACAAATGTCTCTGCCGCTGTCCTCACTGCCTTTTGATCGCGTGGGGTAAAGGCGCGTAACGCATGCTGCACACGATTGCCCAATTGGCCGAGAATTTCGTTGGGCACATCATCCGGATTCTGCGAGCAGAAATACACGCCAACGCCTTTGGATCGAATCAACCGGCAGACTTGCTCAACACGCTGGCGCAGCGCCGGTGGGCAGTCGGAAAACAGCAGGTGCGCTTCATCGAAGAAAAAAACCAGCTTGGGCTGCGCCAGATCGCCTACCTCAGGCAACGTCTCAAAAAGCT
>JBBQQV010000417.1:0-3122 GCA_038215505.1 Lysobacterales bacterium | reverse complement strand
TGCTGAAAAAGAAACTCAAGTTCGGCGCGAAGTCATCAATCCGCATGCCGCGCGCCAAGTAGTACTCGACGATGGTGAAGCCATTGCTCAAGGTGAAAGCGAGTTGGCTGATCGGGTTGGCGCCCGCCTCGGCAATGTGATACCCGGAAATGCTGACCGAGTAGAAATTGCGTACCTTCTGGTCAACAAAATACTGCTGAATGTCACCCATCATGCGCAGCGCAAATTCGGTGCTGAAGATGCAGGTGTTCTGCGCCTGATCTTCTTTCAGGATGTCGGCCTGCACCGTGCCGCGCACGTTGGCGAAGGTGTGCGCCTTGATCCGCTGATACGTGTCGTCGTCGAGCAACTGCGCCCCACTGATGCCCAACAACGCCAAGCCAAGGCCGTCATTGGTCGCCGGCAACTCGCCGTTGTAGAGAGGGCGCTGCTTGCCGACAAAAAAAGCGCTGATCCTGGCCTGAGCGGCTTCCCAACGCAGCGCATCTGCGCGCAGGTATTTCTCAACCTGCTGATCGATCGCGGTGTTCATGAACATCGCCAAGATCATCGGCGCCGGGCCATTGATCGTCATCGATACCGAAGTCGTCGGCGCACACAGGTCGAAGCCCGAATAGAGCTTCTTCATGTCGTCCAGCGTCGGCACATTGACCCCGGAATTGCCGATCTTGCCGAAGATGTCCGGCCGTGGAGCGGGATCTTCGCCATACAAAGTCACGCTATCAAACGCGGTGGAGAGCCGCGCGGCTGGCAGGCCGACACTCAAGTAATGGAAGCGCCGATTGGTGCGCTCTGGTGTGCCTTCGCCCGCAAACATGCGGATCGGGTCTTCACCGCTGCGCCGATACGGATAGACACCGCCGGTGTACGGATAGCTGCCTGGCAGATTTTCCTTGCCCAAGAACGTCAGCAATTCACCCCAACTGCGATAGGTGGGCGCGGCGATCTTGGGAATCTGCTGGCGCGATAGCGATTCTGAGTAGTTTTCGACGCGGATGACCTTGTCGCGGACCTGATATTCGGTCACCTCATCGGTGATCGACTTCAGCCGGGTCGGCCAATCACGCAGCAGCTTGAGGTTTTCCGCCGACAGCGACTGCACAGCGTCGTTGTAGCGCTGGCGCAAGACGATCAGGGTGCGATCAGCGACGGGTGCTGGGAGTGCTGGGGGTCCAGCAGCTTCAGTTGACTGGGCCGGCTCGGCAGCGCGTTCCTGCGCTTCGAGGCGACGCTCCCACTGGAACGTGATGGCACGACGGTCGGGTTGACCGACTCTGCGCTCGCTGGCGATGGGCGATTCCGCTTTAGCCCATCTCCCCTCGGCAGAGGCGCTGGAGTGAGGGTACAAAGCTTGCGCGGTGTCGATTTCAGCATGCGGCAAGCTCCGCACGACGGGAGGTGCAAGCAGCGCCTCTGGCGGGTAAAGCTCAAGCG
The DNA here is from genome assembly GCA_038215505.1 of Lysobacterales bacterium. Lineage (GTDB taxonomy): Bacteria > Pseudomonadota > Gammaproteobacteria > Xanthomonadales > Xanthomonadaceae > JANNWF01. The sequence continues at coordinate 1,688 of JBBQQV010000417.1, read as the reverse complement.
ACTTCGGAAGCGCTGCATCTTCAAGATCACGCAGCGATTGCCAATAACTTTGCGCCCGATCCGCCAATTCGCTTTGTGATTCGATACGGCGATTGATCGCCCTGCCTTGTTCGGCAATCTCCGCCAAGTACCTCACTCGCTGGCCGGGAATCAGCACGGTGGCGCGCGGTTCTTTTAGAGTCGTATCGAGTATTGGCAGGAAATCGCAGCGCGCGCCAGACACCCCTGTGGGAGCGGCGGAAGCCGCGATTTTGGCATCGTGAGAGGGCTGCATCGCGGCGTCCGCCACTCCCACAAGTGCATGGCTGGCACTCAGCTTCGCACGCAACAACCGACACAAGTTGACGAACATCCAGCTGATGCCGGGATCGTTGAATTGGCTGGCAATGGTGGGATAGGCAGGAACGTCTTCGTCTTTGATTCCGAAGGCAACCCGGTTGCGCTTCCATTGTTTGCGCACATCACGCAATGCGTCTTCGGCGCCGCGCTTGTCAAACTTGTTCAGTACGATCAGCTCGCCGAAGTCGAGCATATCGATCTTTTCCAGCTGACTGGGGGCGCCAAAGTCGCTGGTCATCACGTACATCGGAAAGTCGACCAAGTCGACAATTTCGGAATCGCTTTGACCGATGCCTGCGGTCTCAACGATAACCAGATCAAACGCCAAGCTCTTCAGATAGGCGATGCAATCGCGCAGCACCACGTTGGTGGCCATGTGCTGACGGCGCGTCGCCATCGAACGCATGAATACGCGCGGACTGCGCAGCGCATTCATACGGATGCGATCACCCAACAGCGCGCCGCCGGTGCGGCGACGGGTTGGATCCACCGAAATAACGGCGATGTGCATCTGCGGAAAAGACGCGAGAAAACGGATCAGCAACTCGTCGGTGACGCTGGACTTGCCGGCGCCGCCGGTGCCAGTGATTCCTATGACCGGCACTGGCGGTCGTCTTGACTCGGGACTCGGGGCTCGGCTCTCCACCACATGCGGGTTCGCCCATCCCTTGCGCAGGAGCGCGAGTTCGGCTTCAGAGAAAGCGCCGTCCTCAATCGCCGAAAGTGCGCGTCCGATAGCCATTTCTTCATGGAGGGCGGGTCTAGACCCGCCGAAAGATCCTCGCGACTCGGCTCCCTGCAATCGCGACTCGCCATCAATTGATCGCACCCCGGCGGTCGCATCGATGCCATCCGGGAGGCGGGTCGAGACCCGCCCGACATCGGCGCGGGCCTTGGCAGCGCGTCGAACCACATCCTCAATCATCGCCACCAACCCCATATGCATGCCGTCATTGGGGTGATAAATGCGCTCGACACCATAGTCTTGCAGTTCGCGAATTTCCTCCGGCGTAATGGTGCCGCCGCCGCCACCAAACACCTTGATATGCGCAGCGCCACGGTCGCGCAGCATGTCGACCATGTACTTGAAGTACTCGACGTGGCCGCCTTGATAGCTGGATAGCGCAATGGCGTCAGCGTTCTCTTGCAGCGCGGCGCGTACCACGTCTTCGACGCTGCGGTTGTGGCCCAGATGCACCACTTCAACGCCTTGCGCCTGGATCAATCGGCGCATGATGTTGATCGCCGCATCATGGCCATCGAACAGACTGGCAGCAGTGACAAAACGTAACGGCGAGCCCTCTTTTGCAGGTAGCGATGCGGCGTCTGTCTCGGTGTTACGCTCGGTC
>JBBQQV010000416.1:0-3123 GCA_038215505.1 Lysobacterales bacterium | reverse complement strand
CTTGCAAGTGGGCCGGTCCGATGTTGTTGACCAAGGCAACCTGTGGCCGTGCAATGGTCGCCAAGTGGGCGATATCACCGGGTTGGCCGGCACCCATTTCATAGATGGCAAAGCGCGTACCGTCGGGCTCGTCGATCAGCGCCAGAGGCATGCCGATTTCGTTGTTGCGATTGCCCGCGCTGGCATAGGTGGGCGCAACCGTCTCCAGAATGCCGTATAGCAAGGTCTTGACCGTGGTCTTGCCATTGCTGCCGGTCAGCGCCAACACGGTGGAACTGCGCTCCGCGCGTAGGCCCGCGGCAAGTTGACCCAGTGCCAACACGCTGTCATCGACGATGACCTGCGGCAGCGGGCAGTCGGAGCTGGGGCGCTCGACCAACAATGCGTGGGCGCCGTTGGCCATCGCCTGGACGACAAAATCGTGGCCATCGAAGCGCTCGCCGCGCAACGCGACAAACAGGCTCGCGGGCAGCAGATGCCGTGAGTCGGTCGAGACGGCGCTGACAATGGCGTTGTCGCCATGCAGCCGGCCTTGCGTCCACTTTGCCAGCGTGCTGAGTTCAAGCGCCCTCATGCGTGCACCTGCAGCCAGTGACGTGCACAGCCGGCGTCGTCAAAGTCACGTTTTTCGCCGTTTACTTCCTGATACGTCTCGTGGCCCTTGCCGGCGATCAATACGGTATCGCCGAGCTTGGCTTTGCCCAGCGCCAGCGCGATGGCGCGGGCGCGATCGCGCTCGACGCGCACCGTCTCGGGGCGCGCAAAGCCAGCCAAGGTGTCACGAATGATCTGTTCGCCGTCCTCACCCCGCGGGTTGTCGTCGGTAAGGATGGCCACATCAGCGCCTTGCTCGACGGCTTGCGCCATCTGTGGTCGCTTGCCGCGATCACGCTCACCACCGCAGCCGAACACACACAGGATTTTACCGGCGGTGTGTGCGCGCAGACTCGCCAAAGCCTGGCTCAAGGCATCCGGTGTGTGCGCGTAATCCACCACTACCAGCGGCGCAGTGTCTGCCGCCTGGATGCGATTCATGCGCCCGTTGACCGGCGACAGCGCAGCTAGGCGTTCAACCACCTGCGACAGCGGGTAGTCGAGCGCGCGCAGGCAGCCAGCCACGGCGAGCAGATTCTCGACGTTGAAGCGCCCCAGCAAACCACTGCGCACAAAGTGCCGTGATCCCGCCTCGATCAGCTCAAAAGACAGCCCGTGTCCGTCACATCGCAGATGCTCGGCGTACAGGCGCGCATCGCGATTGCCTGCCGCACTGAAGGTCCAACTGTCGAGGCCATCCGGCAGACGCTCGCTCAAGTCGTGACCGAAGGCGTCGTCGATATTGATGACTGCTGCGCGCAAGGTCGACCACGCAAACAGCTTGGCCTTGGCGGCGCCATAGCTGGCCATGTCACCGTGGTAGTCGAGATGATCGCGAGTGAGATTGCTAAATACTGCAATGTCGAATGCGACGGCATCGACCCGTCCCTGATCGAGCGCATGCGAAGAAACTTCCATCGCGACGGCGCGTGCGCCCAGTTCGCCCAGTTCAGCCAAAGCCGCATGCACACTGATGACGTCGGGCGTGGTGCGCTCGCCGCCACGCCGCTCACCGCCAAAATCCATGCCCAAGGTGCCCAGACTGCCGGCCGGGCCATACGCACCGCTCTGCAAGGCTTGCGCGAGCATCTGCACGGTGGAGGTCTTGCCATTGGTGCCAGTGACCCCGATCACGGTCAAGCGCGCCGATGGCTGGGCATAGAAGCGATCCGCAATCGCACCCAGTTGACGACGCAGCGAAGGCACCTCGACGGCGAGGCTGGGCAGATCGATCTTGCTGCCAACCGCTGCCTCCACCAACACGCAGGCGGCGCCACGCGCCAAAGCCTCGTCCGCGTGCTGCAAGCCGTGGGTGGTCGCACCAGCCAAGGCGACGAACGCGCTGCCCGGGGTCACCTTGCGACTGTCCAAGGTCATCGCCGCGACCCTCACCTCAGCCAAGGCTGAAGCAATCTCGCAGACTCCGTCCAGCAACTGCCGCAGCGGCATGCCGGTCATGGCAGCAGACCCACGTTGTCGGGCACCGATTCCGCTTCGGCGGGCAGCAATCCGTTGTCGACGCCCGGTGGTGCAAGCGCAGTCGTGACCCGCGTGGGCAGCGCAGCGAGCAAGCCGGGAACGTCGTCCGGTGGCACATTCATGACCCGCAATGCACCTTCCATCATCCGACCGAACACCGGTGCGGCGACGAGACCGCCGTAGTAGTCTTTGCCGCTGGGATCGTTGACGACGACGACTACCGAGAATTTCGGGTTGCTGGCGGGGATCAATCCAGCAAACAGGCTGATGTAGCGTTTCTGATAGCCGCCGACGCTAGCCATGCGTGAAGTTCCGGTCTTGCCGGCAGCGCGGAAGCCGGCCACGCGCGCCAGCTTGGCAGTGCCCTCGGGACCGGTCACCGTTTCCAGCATGCCGACCAAGGTCGACGCCAGCTGTGGGTCGATCACTTGCCGACCAGGATTACGTGCGCCGTGGATGAAGGTCGGCGGCACCAGCACGCCGCCGTTGCCGATCGCCGCGTAGGCCTGCGCCAACTGCAACGGCGTGGTCGACAGGCCGTAGCCGTAGGAAATGGTCGCCTTGTGCAAGATGCCCCAGCTGCGCGGGCCCGGAAGCACGCCGGGCGATTCACCAGGAAAACCGATTCCCGTGGCCTCGCCAAAGCCGAACCGGCGCAGCACATCATGGAAATGCTCGTTTGACATTTCCAGCGCGAGCTTGGTCGCGCCGATGTTCGAGGATTTGGTCAACAGTCGAGTGAGACTGATCTTTCCGTAATTGTGGATATCGCGGATGGTGTGGCCGGCCAGCGGCATGGTGCCTGGCGAGGTATCGATGATGGTTTCCGGCAGAAACTTGCCAGTCTCAAGCGCGGCGGCGACGGTGAATGCCTTGAGGACCGAACCCGGCTCCAACACGTCGGTGTCCGCGCGATTGCGAAACGCGCCTGGCTCCAGCTCGACATCACGCGCATTCGGGTTGTAAGAAGGCAGATTGACCATCGCCAGCACTTCGCCGGTAGCCACCTCCAACACCACCACCGAGCCGCTGGTCGCACTGTGCTCGAGC
>JBBQQV010000415.1:0-3129 GCA_038215505.1 Lysobacterales bacterium | reverse complement strand
CCCAGCAACACCACAGTCGCGCCCGCCTTCGCACAGGCGTGCGTCCCTGCCTCCCCCAACGCGCCACAGGCACCCGTCACCAGAATCACCCGGCCGGCCAGCACATTGGCCGGTGCGAGCATGTCACTGAGTACGATCATTTGAATGTGGCCGCTTGAAATTGACAGCTCAAGCGGACTTCTGCGCCTCGGTGACGATGCGCTGCAATTCGCCGGCAGCATGCAGCTCGACGACGATGTCGCAGCCGCCTATCAGCTCACCGTTGACGAACAACTGCGGGAACGTCGGCCAGTTGGAAAAGCGCGGCAGGTTGGCGCGCACTTCGGGATCCTCCAGCACGTTGACGTGGTTGAACTGGGCGCGACACTCCTTCAATGCCTGGGTGGCACGGCTGGAAAAACCACACATCGGAAACTGCGGCGTGCCCTTCATGAAAAGCACGATGGGGGCACCCTCAACGAGGCTGCGAATACGGTCAGAATCGGTCATGGTGTTCTCCGCGCGGCGGCATCGCCACGACATTGATTGTGCAAGGATGATGATGTCGTGACGCGGCAGTGGCGCCTGACTTGCTACCATTTTCCCACAGGCGCGCTGAATCCGGCGACTTCGACTTAGTGCAAACCTCGTACAACTCGCCCACCAAGGACACCTCATGGCTATCGAATTGCCCGCACTGCCTTACGCTCGCGACGCGCTGGCGCCGCATATTTCTGCTGAAACCATCGATTTCCATTACGGCAAGCATCATCAGACCTACGTCACCAATCTCAACAACATGACGCCGGGAACCGAGTTTGCCGACGCCGATCTGGAAACCATCGTGCGCGGCTCGCAAGGCGGCGTGTTCAACAATGCGGCGCAAATCTGGAACCACACGTTTTATTGGAATGGCCTGTCGCCGACCGGCGGTGGTGCGCCCACCGGCAAAGTGGCCGAAGCCATCGACAAGTCGTTCGGTTCGTTTGCTGCTTTCAAGGAGCAGTTCAGCAAGACCGCCATCGGCACCTTTGGCTCGGGCTGGGCGTGGTTGGTGCAGCGTCCGGATGGCGCGCTCGCCATTGTCTCGACGTCCAATGCGGCGACGCCTTTGACCGGGCCCGATACCGCGTTGTTGACCTGTGACGTGTGGGAGCACGCGTACTACGTCGATTACCGCAATGCGCGGGCGAAGTACGTCGAAGCATTCTGGAATCTGGTGAATTGGGAGTTTGTGGCTTCCCGGTTGGTTTGACGGGCTAGATCAACTCGACACGCAGCCAACCAGTTGGACGCGACCCGCGAACGTGGCCAGATGGCGGGCGAGTCAACCCTGACTGCCGTGTCGTCATTGCAGTCGTCACCGCTGCTGCAACTCGATGGCGTGCATTGCGTGATCGCCGAACGCGCCGTTGTACGCGGCGTATCGCTGCAACTGGCGGCAGGTGAGCTGGGCTGCTTGTTGGGGCCCAGCGGCTGCGGCAAGACAACCTTGTTGCGCGCGATTGCCGGCTTTCAGCCGTTGGCTGCGGGCAGCATATCGCTGCGCGGTGAGCTGGCTTCGTCAGCATCGCGACGAAGCCCGCCCGAGCGTCGTCACTTGGGTTTTGTGTTCCAGGATCTCGCGCTGTTTCCGCATTTGCGGGTCGAGCAAAACATCGGGTTTGGATTGCAGCGACTGGAGCGTTCTCTGCGGGAGGAGCGCGTCGTCTCGATGCTGGCGATGTTCGGCTTGCAGGATCTGGGGCAGCGCTATCCGCACGAGCTATCCGGTGGCCAGCAACAGCGGGTTGCGCTGGCGCGCTCGCTGGCTCCACAGCCCGATCTGCTGTTGCTGGATGAGCCGTTTTCGAGCCTCGATGCCCACTTGCGCAGCAGCTTGCGCGAAGACCTGGTAAGCGTACTGCGCAGGCTTGGAATCGCCGCGCTGCTGGTCACCCACGACCAAGCAGAAGCATTTTCATTTGCCGATAGCCTCGGCGTTATGCGTGACGGTGAGCTGGAGCAATGGGACTCGGCGTTTGATGTCTATCACCGACCCGCGTCAGCTTTCGTGGCTCGTTTTGTGGGTGAAGGAAAATTGATCGGGGGCCGCGTGCGCAGCGATGGGGGTGTCGATACCGCGCTCGGCGTCTTCTGCGGGGCGTTGCCAACGATGTCGGCGGTGGGAAGTGCGGTCAGCGTCCTGGTTCGCCCGGACGACTTGCTGCCTGATGGCGACCGAGGTGTTCGCGTGAGCGTGCTGAGCGCAGCATTTCGCGGTGCGGAAACGCTCTACACCCTGGCGCTGGCCGATGGTAGCGAAGTTTGCGCGCTATTCCCCAGTCATATCCGACACGCGCCCGGCGAGCAGATATGGGTGACCACGGATCTTGCGCATGTGGTGATCTTCGCGACGGATGAGCGGGCTCCGCTGGTTTCCGCCGAGGCTGCGGCGTGATCAAGCAGCAACCGTCAGCTCAGTGCGTGGCAGCCATGCTGCGGCAGGCATTTGATCTTTCATGTAAGCGAAAGGGCGCGCCGTGCTCAAGTTGATTCGACGAAGTGCGTGGCTGCTGCTGGCGCTATTCGCACTGCTGGCTGGCTTTGCCGTTTATAGCGTTCGCGGCAGCCTCGCCCAGGTCGAGGGCGAGCACACGCTGGTTGGACTGAAGGCGGCTGCCAGGGTCGAGCGCGATGCGGGCGGAGTGGCGACGATCTGGGCGGCGGATGCGAGCGATGCCGCGCGTGCGCTGGGCTTCGTGCACGCGCAGGAGCGCTATTTCGAAATGGACCTGCTTCGGCGCAGTGCCTCCGGCGAGCTGGCGGCGCTGTTTGGTCCGGTCGCGGTGCCGCAGGATCGCCAGCTGCGCATGCATCGAATGCGCAGCCGCATGCACGCGGCAGTCGCAGGGTTACCCGCCAATCACCTGACCTTACTCAACGCCTACACCGCAGGTGTCAATCAAGGTTTGGCTGGCCTGCGTACGCGGCCTTGGCCCTATCTCCTGCTCAGAGAAACGCCGCAAGCATGGCTTGCTGAAGACTCGTTGCTGGTAGTCGCCGCGATGGCGTTCGATCTGCACGATGCCAGCAATCGTCGCGAGTACATGCTCAGCCGCCTCGATCACTACTTGCCGGCCGACCTGATGAGAATTCTCGCTGCCGATG
>JBBQQV010000414.1:0-3131 GCA_038215505.1 Lysobacterales bacterium | reverse complement strand
AGAAGTCGCAGGTTCAAATCCTGTCTCCCCGACCAACCCAATTGTTCCCTGTGCCACTGCTCCTTAGCGAACTAGCTGACGCCGGCCACGTGCCGGCGTTTTGCATTGTGGGCCAGCACTTTCATTCGGCGCTCAGCGCTGGCGAGTTCTGTCTGTTTGGAGGATGGCGGCCAGATCGTTCGGCAGCGACATCTTCAGCAGCGCGCTGACATTTGCGCCACCGGTGTTCCCGTCGGGCACCCAAATACGTGAGAACAGCGCTGCGGCGATGATGCGGGTCAGTTGGCCGAGGACCTCGCGCCCATCCCGTCGCTGCCATCCCACAGCAAGCATGCCGACGTGACTGCGGACATGCAGCCAAGTGCGACGCTGCGAAAGGATGTGCGCGCGCTCTAGGTGCACGAACGCGGCATCCAGATCGACCCGCCGACGCGCGTCGGCGGCCATCTGCCACTCTCGCCAGAATGCAGCACTCAAGGGGTCGGCAGTCAGATCATCCACGCAGGCTCCACTTCGCCGCTAAAGGGCCGCTAGGCGCTGTAGCAAAACCTCCAATCGCAGCACCGATCCGGATCCCGGCGAAACGCGCGCGGCCAGACTCGCCTCGGGAGTGACCTCCGCCCAACGCGCCGGATCGGCCGCTTGCACGTATGCCTGTCGAAACGGCAAGCCTTGGCGGGCCAAATCCATGGCGAGGTCGGTGGCGTACATCGATGGGTCCAGCGCGGCGCGCATTTTTTCCGGCACCCACTGCATGCGTCGCAACAGGTCGGGCAGCAGATTGAGGGCGCCAAGACCGCGTCCAAATCCATGAAAAATGGCGCCTTTGGAAAACTGCAGATCGCGGTGATAGCCCGACGGCAACGACAGCAATTGCTCGATTTCGCAGCGAGCGGCGGCGACCGAGGCGTAACTCGCGCGCATCAATTCGATGACATCGGGATTGCGCTTGTTCGGCATGATCGAGCTGCCGGTGGTGTAGTCCGCAGGCAGCGACACAAAACCGAACTCGGCGCTGGTGAACAGACTCAAATCCCACGCCAAGCGACGCAGATCGAGCAAGGCTGAGCCCAACGCTTCGAGTGCGGCGATTTCAAACTTGCCGCGCGAAAGTTGCGCATAGGTGGCGGCAACTTGCAGACGACCGAAACCCAAGGCCTGGGTGGTGTGGTCGCGATCCAAGGGCAGATTGACGCCGTAACCGGCGGCGCTACCGAGCGGATTGGCGTCTATCCAGGCCAGCGTTTGCTCAGCGCGTTGCGCATTGTCGATGAAGGCTTCGGCCCAACCAGCCCACCACATCCCCGCTGAGGACACCACCGCGCGCTGGATGTGGGTGTAACCGGGCAACGGCAGCTGCTGTTCGATTTCGGCGCGTTGCAAAGCGATGCTCGCCGTCTCTCGACACAGCGCGCGCAGCTGCGACAGTCGGTCCTTCAACCACAGGCGAGTTGCCACCAGGATTTGATCGTTGCGGCTGCGGCCGGTGTGGATCTTCTTGCCGACATCGCCGAGTCGTTCGGTGAGTCGTGACTCAATGGCGGAGTGACCGTCTTCGTACTGTGAATCCAATACGAATCGACCATCGGCGAAATCGCCGGCCAGCGCAGTCAGCTCACGGCCCAGCGCGGCAAGCTCATCGGCATCGAGAATGCCAATGTGCTGCAGTCCCTCTGCGTGCGCCTGACTGGCCTGAATGTCGAACAGGAAAAACTCGCGGTCCAGCAGCACATCGTCGCCGGCGCAAAACGCCTGGATGCGGGCGTCGATGGCGACACCGGGCTTCTGCCAAAGCGGCGCGATCATTGCTGCCTGCTCATTGCTGTCTGCTCATTGCAGCTGACTCATAACGGCACTCCGGCAGTCTCGTTGAGACCGAATGCAAGGTTGAGATTCTGCAAGGCTTGCGTCGCCGCGCCCTTCAGCAAGTTGTCGAGGGTCGCAACGACGACCAGTCGGCGTGCATCGGCAGACACAGTGAGTCCGCCGACTTCAGCGTGATGGTGCGAAGCGATACGGCTCACCCACGGCGCATCGTCCAGCACCCGCACCAGCGGCTCGTCGGCGTAAGCATCGCGATAGCGCTGCCGAACTTCTCCAATCGACTGCTGCTGGGTCAGGTGCAGATTGGCAGTCAGGGTGATTCCGCGAAAATATGCGGCAACGTGAGGCATAAACTCGACTGGATGACCCAACTGCCGACTGACTTCGCGCTCGTGAATATGGCCCGTCAACTGGTAAGGCATCAGGTTATCGCGCAGTTTGGCTGGATCATTCTTGTCGGAAGGCGAAGTGCCGGCGCCGGAATAGCCAGATACACCGAAGCACTGCGCGGGACCATCGAGCATGCCCAGCATCGGCGCAATCGCCAACTGCATGGCGGTGGCGTAGCAACCCGGATTGCTGATGCGTCGCTGCCCGCGGTACTGGCGGCGGGTCAACTCGGGCAACCCGTAGAACCAGCCATCATCGAAGCGGAAATCGGCTGAAAGATCGACGATTACGGTCGCTTCGGCGACCCGTTCGATGGCGTCCACGTAGGCTGCTGCCATGCCGTTTGGCAAGGCCAACAGGACGGCGTCGACCTTTGCCATCGCGGCTTGGGCGGGATCGAACTGCACGTAGGTCAATTCTGCATAGCGCGCATCACTGACAAGCTCGGGGTGGTGCTCGACCAACCGCTGTCCGGCGCGCTCGCGAGATGAAACATAGGCGAGTTGCAGCTGCGGATGCCCCGCGACCAGGGCAATCAACTCAGCGCCGACGTGGCCGCGTGCGCCGATCACCCCGACGGAGATGGATCGCCGGCTCATGCCGTGGTCGCTTCTGTGACATTGCCGGCAGGCGCGGTGCTGTTGCGGGCAACCGAGCGCACCGCGTTGCACCTTCCGGCGCTCCCACAACGGGGACGTAACGCAGATGCAGGTGAAACTCGCCGAAATCGGGCGACGGCGTCGTCCTGCATGCAGGCCACGGCACCGAGATGGATTGCACCTGCTCTTGTGGGAGCGCCGGCAGGCGCGATGTTTTTGCGGGCAACCGGGCGCGCCACACAGCGCCTTGCGGCGCCCCCACAAAACCGGCTGGCGACCTCTGACTTGCTCACTTCTTCAAGGTCGCTGGTCGGGTGC
>JBBQQV010000413.1:0-3135 GCA_038215505.1 Lysobacterales bacterium | reverse complement strand
GGCTCGCCTGCGTACGCGATGAAGCTGGTGACCGGCAGCACCTTGGCCGATTATTTGCAAACTGCTATCGACGCCTACGCAGCGGGAGGCGTGCCCGCTGAGACCCACAGTCTGCCGGCACGCATCGAACACTTGCTCAAGGTTTGCGATGCCGTGGACTATGCACATGGCAAGGGTGTTATCCATCGTGATCTCAAGCCGGCCAACATCATGCTTGGGGCGCACGGCGAAACCTTTGTGATGGACTGGGGCATCTGCCATTTGTTCGGCACTGACGATCCCGAATTCGCGCCCGAATCCACGCTCAGCGATACAACAGGGGGTCTGCAGACCGAGTATGGAGCGGTGGTAGGAACGCCACGCTACATGTCGCCAGAACAGGCGCAGGGACGTCGCGAAGAGTTGGGGCCGCAGAGCGACCAATGTGCCTTGGGCCTGATCCTGTTCGAGCTGGTCACGCTGAGCGCGCCATTTGCCGGCGACAGCATGCTTGAAGTGATGCAAAACGCGGCTGCCGCACGGCGCGCCGAGGTGGCGCACGCGTTTGAGCAGCGTGCCATCCCAGTCCCGCTGCGGGCGATCATCGAACGTGCTACCCGTTACCACCCGCAGCAACGTTACGCCAGCGTCGGCGAGTTGGCTGACGACTTGCGTCGATTCCTGCGCGGAGAGGCCGTGCATGCCTTACCCGACTCCACGTGGCAACGTGCGCAGCGCTACGTCGGTCGCCATCGGCAGGGCATGTTGCTGTCTGTGTTCGGTTTGCTTGCCGCCGCAGCGATAGGCTTTACGGCGATGATGTGGCGTCACGAGCAACAGGCCGAAACCGCGCGGGCGCGTGAAGTGCTGGAACGCGGGTTGATGGAGCATGCCGCACAACAGGGTGATCGTTTGCAGTTGCAGTTGTTGCAGTTGCAAAACGAGCTCGAGTCTCTGGCTGCTGCTGCCAGTCAACTGTTGCAACACGGCGTGCCAGCGGAGAATCCGCTGATTTACTGGGCAGAAGACTATCTTCTGGCCGAGCGACGCCCGCCTGATCTCGCCATGCAGCCGGAATTAGGTCGCGTGGTGAGCATGGAGTGGGCGGTGTGGAGCGCAGCTCCTGGCGTTGATCGCGCGCCGTTGCAAAGATTGGTCGAGCGCTTGACGTATCTGCGCGAGTACCGAAACCAACTGCTGGATGCGACCCGCCGCAGTCTAGGCGGCGGACAGTACGCCAACGGCATGTTGGAGATCAGCATGGCACTTGAGCAAGGTCTGCTGATGCGCTATCCGGGGCGCGCCATCGACTCCAGCATCGACACCCGCAAGAGCAGTTGGTACGTCGACAGCAAGCAGCATAGAGAAGCGCACTGGGGGATGCCGTTTGTGGATCATGATGGCGGCAACATCCTGCTGCCGCTGACCAGTCCAATGCGCGACGCAGAGGGGCAGTTTATCGGTGCTTTTTCGATGGACCTGGCGCTCGATTTTGTGGTTCGCAACTTGCTGCGCGACGATGCGAGCGACGTCGATGATCGCTTGCTGTTGCTCGACGCGGAGGGCCGTGTGTTGGCGTCACGGCACATGCCCAAAGTTGCGGCGGATGCTGGCGACGAAGTGATGCTGAGGCCTTTTGGCGACGCCGCCTTGCGTGAAGCATTCGCTGCGGATGATGTGGGTGCGGTACCTACGCAGGCGTTCGGCTCCCCTGAAATCGTCGCATTTGACCGCATCCATCCGGTGGGTTGGATTCTGGTGCTGGTCAGTTCTGATCCTGACGCGCTGTGAGAGCGGTACCGAATTGTGCCCTTTATGCAACTCGCACGCGCCTTGCGCATTGCCAGCGTCCTTGCGATCAGCCCATAATGCTGGCCCGCTGAACTGGCATGATGTCCGCGGTGGTCGCCTAGTCGGGGCGTAGCGCAGTCTGGTAGCGCACTAGCATGGGGTGCTAGGGGTCGAGAGTTCGAATCTCTCCGTCCCGACCAATTCAAAGTGGTTGACGCGAGCGAGGTCAGCGAATGGCCTAGAGCTTGCGCGCGTTCCGTGCATGGCCCTTATCCAAGCAATTCGCCCAGCCAGCGGTGTAGCCCTAACCCCGACTCGCCCGCCGATGCATAAAAGCCAGTCGCTCCAACAACTGCACATCCTGTTCGTTCTTGATCAGCGCACCGTAAAGCGGTGGGATAGCTTTGGCGGGATCATGTTCGAGCAAAGCCGCCGGGCTGATGTGGTCGGCCAGCAGCAGCTTCAACCAGTCGATCAATTCCGAGGTGCTGGGCTTTTTCTTCAAGCCTGGCACGTCGCGCACATCGAAAAATATCTCCATTGCGCGCGTCGCCAGCGCGCCAGCGATGCCCGGAAAATGCACGTCAACGATGCGCTTTAGCGTGTCTTTGTCCGGAAACGCGATGTAGTGGAAAAAGCAACGGCGCAGAAAGGCGTCTGGCAGGTCTTTCTCGTTGTTGGAAGTGATGACGATGATCGGCCGTTGCGCGGCGCGCACCGTTTCGCCGGTCTCGTAAACGGTGAACTCCATCCGATCAAGCTCGCGCAACAGGTCGTTGGGAAACTCGATATCGGCCTTGTCGATTTCATCGATCAACAGCACCGCGCGCTGTTCACTCGCAAACGCATTCCAGAGCGTGCCGCGACGGATGTAGTGGTTGATGTCGGCCACGCGCGGATCGCCGAGTTGCGAGTCGCGCAGGCGGCTTACCGCGTCGTATTCATACAGACCTTGCTGGGCCTTGGTCGTTGACTTGATGTGCCAAGTGAGCAGCGGCGCGTCAAGCGCCAGCGCCAGTTCCTCTGCCAACATCGTCTTGCCCGTGCCAGGCTCGCCCTTGATCAAGAGCGGTCGCTGCAAGGTAATGGCCGCGTTGACGGCGAGCTTCAACTCGGCGGTAGCGACGTAGCTGCGGCTACCATCAAAGCGCGGCGTGGACTGGGTCATAAACGCACCAGTTGCTTGCCGAAATTGGCACCGCTGTAAACCCGCCGCAAGGCGGTTGGGAAGTTCTCCAAGCCATCGATCAGATCGAGTTTGCTCTTGATCTTGCCTGCTTGAGTCCACGCGCCAAGCTCGGCCACGGCTTCGTCGCTGCGATGCAGATAATCGATGATGACAAAGCCCTCCATGCGCGCGCGGGC
>JBBQQV010000412.1:0-3141 GCA_038215505.1 Lysobacterales bacterium | reverse complement strand
CAAAGCGCAGCTCGACATCCAGAAACGTGCCCATGCCGCCAGAACGTGAGCACAAATCTTCAGTTAGGCCTGCTGTTGCGTAGCTTGTGACACGCATTGATGGATATGATCGTGGTCAAGTCGGGGGAACAGTGGCGCGAGCGCGTCAGTCGATGTGTCGTCTGCTGAAATCGCCCCGGCCCGTCATCGGCGATGATTGTTGACGTGACCGGAATACGATAAGCCCAGAGAGTTGCATGAATTTGATCGATTTCGCACATAGCAACGGCGTCGCGGCGACGCGCCAGCTCTCTCGGGAACAGCAGAAAGAGCTCGGGCAGTTCATGACTCCACCGGCAGTCGCACGCTTCATGGTGGCGCGCGGCCTGCCGACCGATCACCGAGAGGTGCTTCACCTCCTTGATCCCGCTGCAGGCACCGGCATCCTGGCTGCAGCTGCCTTCGAGGCGTTGCTGGCACGTGAACATCCGCCCAATTGCATTCAACTGACGCTGTGCGAGCTGGATGCGCGACTTATTCCACTGCTGAGACGGTTGGCTGATCGAATGCGGAATCGTGCGCGAAGCGCAGGCATCACGATGCGGATCACCATCCAGCGTGGAGACTTTCTGCTGTCGCCAATCGCACGCGCGCGCAAGCCCTTCGCGGACGTCGTGATCGCCAATCCTCCCTACTTTAAGATCGGCGCATGTGATCCGCGCGCGCTCGCCCATGCTGATGCGGTTCATGGTCAACCCAACATCTACGGGCTGTTCATGGCGGTCTGCGCGAGTTTACTGAAGCCGGCTGGACGCTGGTGCTTCATCACTCCGCGCAGCTGGACCAACGGCGCATATTTCGCGGCCGTCCGCCGCCATTTGTTGCGCAATCTGCATCTTGATGCCATGCACCTGTTCGAGAGTCGGCGCGATCACTTCACCGATGACGAAATCTTGCAAGAAGCCATGATTGCTTGGGCAACCGCGCTCGCACAACCGCAAGGCGAGGTCGTCGTCAGTTCAAGCATTGGCACCGGCGACCTCGCCAGCGCCAAGCTTGCAAGCCACCCGGTCGCCCAAATCATTGGTCAAGACACCGAGCGTGTGATCGCTCTGCCATCCTCGACGGCTACGGCACCTTGGGCTCGATGGACGGCCACGCTCGCAAGCTATGGCTTGCGAGTCAGCACCGGGCCGGTGATTGCCTTCCGAGCAGCTGAGCACTTGCGCCTAGTGTCGTCCAGCAACACCGTACCCTTGTTGTGGATGCAGCACATCGAACCCATGCAGGTCCGATGGCCGATTAGCAAAAAGCGCGAGCACCTGACTGCCAGCACCGCCAACGCCTGGATGCTGACGTCCAACGCGAATTGCGTGTTGATGCGTCGCTTTAGTCCCAAGGAAAATCTACGCCGGGTCACGGCGGCGCCCTACCTTGCCGGCCAACTTCCGGGCGCTATGATCGGCTTGGAGAATCACACCAACTACATCGTTCGACCCGGTGGGTCCATGTCGGCCGAGGAAACACGCGGCATCGCTGCGTTTCTCAACAGCCCCATCGTAGATGCCTATCTGCGAACCATTGCTGGCAACACCCAGGTCAACGCCACTGATCTTCGTAAGCTGCCGCTGCCGCCACTCGAAAGGCTGCTGGCGATTGGACGTGCGCTTCCTGCAAATGCCAACCTTGCCGACGCCGACGCGGCAGTCGCCGACACACTGGGGGCGACGCCGCTCGCCGTGGCGGCATAGCGCCAATGTCGGAACATCATGTTGAGGAACCGCGCGCCGCCTACTCGCGCTTGATAGCGCTACCCGCGCTTATATCCATCTCCGAAGTGCAAAAGCGGCTGGAACGCCTGTTCCCTCCGAGCTTTCCGGATCGCGGCATTCTGGTGGGAGAGCTCGCGGCGCGCGTCGTGTTCGTTGCGCTCTACGGTGGAATGACCGAAGGCTTTGATCGGTACATGCGGCCATCGCACGTCTACTTCTTCACGGCCAAACAGTCGCGACTCATGTCTGATGCTAGCCGCAGCGAATGGCTGGCGAACGCCACTCGACCGGGCATTCGTTCTGCGGGCAAGCGCTGGTATGCCGATACCAGCAAGGAAACCATCCGCGACGATCTCATGCGAAATCGCTTGGTGCCAATGGGCATCATGGGCAAGCTTCCGGGTTTCCCGACCAATTCCAGCAAGCCCATCTACTCGCTTTCAGCGAGCTTCGCAGCACTCTTCTCTCCGTTGCTCAAAGTCAAGGCGCTCGACGACGCCATCGAGCGTTGGCGCAAGCAGCATCTTGCTCAAGCCGTGCTGCAGCGCATGGCTTTGCGTGCCCAAGGTATCAATGCGAAAAAAGGCGACGTGTTCGTCGATCTGCCGGACGGCACGCGCATTCGTCTGGCGGCGGGACCTTCCGCGTTGATCACCCAAGGATTGATCGAAGCCTTCGCGCCTCGCCATCTCGATAGCCCGGCCGTGCTCTGGCTCAGCGCCAGCGACAAGAAATCGTATCCGCAGTTCATCGCCCTTGCGGCGACTGTCGGCCTGCATATCGACGTCAAAAGCGAGTTGCCCGACCTGATTCTCGCCGACACCGCAAGCGCTGGTCGCTACTACTTCTGCGAGGTCGTCGCCACCGACGGTGCAGTCACCGAGGAGCGCAAGAAAGCGCTGCTTGCCCTGGTCCGTACATCGCACATTCCTATCGAAAACGTACAGTTCGTCACCGCCTTCGAGGACCGTGATGCACCGGCGTTTCGCAAGAATTTCAGTCAGCTCGCCGTTGATTCGTGGGTGTGGTTCCGAACCGAGCCGAACTTGCTGGTCATGCTCACGCCCACTAACCGAGTCAATCTCGATCCGGAACAGCTCGACGAAATACGGAGTTAAGCCTGAGTCTGGAAAAACGGGGTCAGCTTCACTTTACCCGTTCGAAACAGGGCTCAGAGTCGAATGGCACTTACTTCAGCGAAAGCGCCGAACAATCGTCATTCTGGCGAAGGCCGGAATCCAGCACTTCCGGCCAGTAGCAAAGCTTCAACAGCACTGGATCCCGGCTTTTGCCCGGATGACGAGCCTTAAGTAAGTCCTAAATCCGTGAGTTCGTCTGAATTTCTGCCTATTTCCTGCACTCAAGCCATTGATTATATTGTATAATTAGA